>CAYNUX010000041.1:0-550 GCA_964400115.1 uncultured Cytophagia bacterium | reverse complement strand
GCCGGTGATCAGTGAAAAATACATGACGGGTTTTGTGCGGGTTTCCCCGATGATGCGGTGATACATTTCGCATACATCGACAAACTGACTCACTCCCATGACTTCGGTGGCATTGAGCGGGGTGTTTTCTTTGATGAGAACGTGCATCGCTTCCAAACCGGCATGGGTAGCGGGAATTTTGATCATCATATTCGGACTGATCTCGCGGTTCAGCCTTCCTTCAGCGATAATGACGTGCTCATCCTCTTCGTGAATGGGATCACCCTGAATGCTCACATAGCCGTGTTTACCATTTGTTTTTTCATAAACCTGCATAAAGATTTCTGCGATGCCGTTAATCAGTTTGCGCTGTAACCGGCATACCACATCATTGTCATCATCGGTTTCTTTGAGGGTTTCATCCAGCAATTGCAGAGCAAAGGCTTTTTCCTCAGGATGGTTGAGCATCTTCCATGTATAAGACGGATTTTGGGTACAGCCGACAGCACCGGCATCGATCGCCATCTCTGCTTCATTTCGGGTGACGTTATTGATCCACAACTTTGTTGGC
>CAYNUX010000040.1:0-16428 GCA_964400115.1 uncultured Cytophagia bacterium | reverse complement strand
CATCTAATGGAGATTACATCACAGGAAAAATGGAATTTAAACAAAAAAAGCAGGTTTATTTCTGTATAGTTTGCGGGGGGATATTTATTCTGCTCGGAATTCTGTTTAATGAACAATTCCTGGCCGAACTTGTCACCCATGATGGCACCTTCGAATCGTACTCGCTTCGAATTAGAATTGCTGCCTTTGAAATCTTTCTCGTGTCTATTGGAGGGGCCTTTATTACATTGCGACATCGCATAATTACGCTTCATGCCCGAGCTGTGATATGCGTACTTTCTGGTTTAAGCTTAATCGCTCTCGGGATATTGCTAAATGAGTGGGTCGTCGCCAGAGTTTTTGGTTTTTATGGTTCAATAGCAATACTATGGACCTGGATAAGCAATATTATTATGATATTGCTTGGAAGGCTCTTTATCATCTCTCAAACGGCTGTTGTTGAAAATTCTTTTTTGTACCTTTTGAAAAAAATGCTATTGCGGTATTATGGATTAATATGGGTACTCTGTGGAATCATCATTATCGAACTCTTTTCTTATGGCTATTTTTTGTATGTCATTCCGGCCGAATTACGGTGGAGTGTCTATTTCGTTATCTCCGGTAAAGCAGAAATTCAGCCGTTTATAAAACCTTATCTTTGGTCCAATTACCAGCCGAATCCTTTGTCTTCCTATGTGAATGATTTTGGTTGGAGATATGGGGGAGGACCGAAGGGAGAGCGTTTCAGGATTCTCTGCCTGGGGGGATCTACGACTTGGACAGATAGGGCAAGCGCTCCCGGGCAGTCTTACCCTGCCCAATTGGAAAAGTATTTGCAACATTTACATTATGATGTTGATGTTGTAAACGGTGGAGCTCCATTTTATAGCTCGGCTGAACTGATAGGTGTTTTGGCATTCCGAGGACTTTATACTGAATCGGATTTGGTGCTGATTCATACCGGTGGCAATGATATTTTTCCATTAATGACGCCTCGAGAATATAAGCCGGATTACACGCATTGGAGAACAGTTGAAGACGGCTATGATAAATTAAGCCGTAATGACTTATTCCGTGTGGCCTGGAATGTTCCTTCATGGACAGTGCGGATTTTGGCCATAACGCTGTTAAAGCCCGATGCGCTTATGCGCGGTATGCTTTCTAAAGAACTGACAAGCGCGACGGATATATTGCTTAGCAATAACGATTTCAGCCATCGTCAGCCAATCGGATTAGTTCGGAATTTACGAACGCTGATAACAATTTCTCGGGCACATCGCATGAAAGCCGTTACAGTTCTTTGCAACTGGAATAGCAGTCGATTACATCGTTCGCTAATCCCGTCTCTCGCGCACAATCCTCAAAAATACCAAGAAGTTCGGAAGCGAATGGATTTGGCAATTGCGATGTCGAATGAGGCAATACAAACGGTATCAGATGAAATGCGTGTTCCCGTCATTCCATTCAATACATTTATACCGACATCTGAAGATTTTTGGCAGGATGAATGTCATCTTAATGATGATGGTGCACGTGAAAAGGCCGTGTTCATTGGTAACTGGTTAGTAGAGAATGGAATACTGGATGATGTTGCGAAAAATGAACAATAGCCCTGAAGAGATGAGTGTGTTCCCAAAAGTCAGTGTGCATATCATTTCGTATAATCGAGAACGCTTTATCGGTCAAGCTATCGAGAGCGTACTCATGCAAAAGACCAACTTTACCTTTGAAATTGTTATTGGGGAAGATTGTTCCATGGATGGCACAAAACAAATTATCGTAGAGTATGCCCGGAAGTATCCACTGTTATTCAGGTTGCATTTGCATGATCGTAACATGGGAATGACGCCAAATTTTTTATTTACCTATACACAGTGTCGGGGCGAGTATATTGCCTTCTTAGATAGTGATGATTATTGGACTGATCGGTATAAACTCCAAAAACAAGTGGACTATTTGGATAGCCATCCGAACGTGGCGACAAGCGCCCATTGGACGGATGTTCTCGATAATAGTTCGGGAAAAAGTGTTCGAATTCAGCGCCCCGAACATCTAAAATCATTGTATACCATTGATGATATATTCGAAGATGGCATTCTTTTTCATACAAGCAGTGTTGTATGCCGAAACGTACTCAAAGAATTCCCTCAGTGGATGCATGAAACATATCTTAATGATATTCTGCTCTATATCTTGAACGATCAATACGGGAAGATAGGAATTATTCATGAAATAATGGGAGTTTATCGACTTCATGACAATCAAACTGTAACAGGACAGGATTATGTAAAAAACCTGAGAAGAGCAGAAGATGGTTTTGTATTATTCGGCAAACACTTGGGATTATATACACGAAATTCTTTTCGGTTTCGGTTTGCAAATATCTATATTGCGATGTGCGAAATGTATGGACGCTCAGGATACACGATAAAAGCGATAAAGGCCGGATATAGTGCCATAAAAGTCGCCTCACAGAATCGAAGGAAAGCAATTGCGACTCAAGCTATCCATGTGTCGCTTCATAATAAGCCTTCTTTTCGTGAATGCGGAGAATTCATGCTTCAGGTGTTGCGCGTTATCCGAATCCGAGGGTTGGGCATAGTAAAGCGTTGCTGTCATGAAACGACCTATAACAGGCTCAAAGGCATCTATTCTGATTGGGGAACTGATGCTAAAAAATGAAAAAATAGTTACAATCTTTCATCACGATACTTACACAGCGTGACAAGTATTAATGACAATCTATAGCAAACATATGGCTATCTTAACTCCTGTAGCAATGTTTATATTTAATCGTCCTGAGTTGACAAAACGAGTTTTTGAAAGAATTGCTCTGATCAAGCCCAAAAAGTTATTCGTTGTCGCTGATGGCCCGCGCTTTCCGGAAGAAGCTGTTCGATGTCAGCAAGCTCGTGCGATTATTGACCAGATTTCATGGACCTGCGATCTTCGGACAAATTTTTCTGATGCGAATTTAGGATGTAAACGACGAATCTCAAGTGGGCTAGATTGGGTGTTTTCGCAAGAGGAAGAAGCGATTGTTTTGGAAGATGATTGTCTGCCTGTTCCATCATTTTTCACGTTTTGCCAAACGCTGCTTGAAACGTATCGCCATGATGAACGCGTGCTGTGGATTACGGGAAATAATTTCCAGGATGGTCAGCGCCGAACGGGATATAGTTACTATTTCTCCAAGTATAGTCATATTTGGGGATGGGCCTCGTGGCGACGCACATGGAAATCGTATGATGTGGCGATGACAACATGGCCCGAATACAAATCATTAGGTCTGCTTAAGGAGATGAGTGATCTGCCTGAAGAATATGCGTATTGGACGGGCATGTTTGATATGGTGTTTGAAGGAATTTTAAATACGTGGGATATTCAGGCTCTTTATATGTGTTGGATTCAACATGGTTTAACCATCATTCCGAATGTAAATTTGGTAGCCAATATCGGTTTTGATCAAAATGCGACACATACCAAAATAAAGAATCGATATGCTAATCTTCCTACAGAGGACTTGTGGAGTATTTGCCATCCTCGGTTTCCGGTAAGACATCGTGCGGCAGATCTCTATACGTTTGAAAACCTTTTTCGTCCAGAAATATCTCAGAAGGAAGAGCCTATGACGAACCAGCGTACACTGTGGACATCTTCTTTGAAAAACATACTTTTACGTATAGCACGACGAAATTAATATGACGGTAAGAAGCCCTTTAACAGATTCAGAGCAGGTAACATTGCTCTCAGAGATTTCAACATCTCGTTTGATCGAGCGTTGGAAAGAAACATATCGCCTTGATATTAAAGAAGAATTTCATCATGTGCCGGTAATCAACCATTATCGTTGTGATCTCACCCACTTGAAATTTTTTCTTCCGGAAAAGGTTGCAGGTTCTGAAAAACTGTATGAACAACTTCATCATTTTGATTGGTATTATATATTGGGCCGCTGGGAACATCAAGTTGCGCTTCGTGCCCTCTCTATAGGGCAGCGTGTGCTTGAAATCGGGGCCGCGTACGGCGATTTCGTTCAAGCTGGCTTAGACGCGGGGTTACAGATTTATGGTATCGAATTGAATAAAGCGGCGATAGAAATTGCGCGTCAAAAACAACGTCCTGTTGAATATGCAAATGTGCTTGAGCTTGCATTAAGTGAAAAAGAGACCTTTGATGCAATTTGTTGTTTTCAAGTGCTTGAACATGTTTCTCGTCCGAAAGAATTTCTGCTTGCCTCTTTAAACCTATTAAAACCTGGAGGGACGCTTATCCTAACAGTTCCTAACGCGAACAGCTTTTTGCGGCATCAACAACCTCTGCTTGATATGCCGCCGCATCACATGACTCAGTGGACAGAAACGACTTTTCAGGTGATGGAATCACTCTTTCCTCTGAAAATTGAAGTTTTACGTCGAGAATCACTTGCTTCCTATCATATTGCCCCTTATTTAGAAACGTATTATACGTATACTCGTTCGCGGTTTCATGCGGCAAAAATGTTCTTTAATCACTATACAATGCCATTGTATCAATATTGTCTTCAAATGGGGGGAAAACGATTTTTTATAGGACAAACTTTATATATACAATTTCGTAAATTATCATGAACTATCTTAACCTCGGCTGCGGATATCGGTTTGATCAAGACTGGACGAATGTGAATTTCGCCCCAACAGGAAAAGGTGTGCTTGTCTATGATTTAAGGCGAGGTATCCCTTTTGCGGACAACTCGTTTGACGTGGTGTACCATTCTCATTTATTGGAGCATTTTTCAAAAGTCGACGCTCTTGTCTTCCTCCATGAATGTTATCGCGTATTACAGTCGGGCGGAATTCTTCGCGTTGTTGTTCCGGATTTGGAGAGAATTGTTAAAGCCTACCTGTCTGCACTTGAGTGCGCACTTTCCGGTACCCAGGAAGAAAAGGCAAATTATGACTGGATCATGTTAGAACTATATGATCAGACTGTTAGAAATTATTCTGGTGGCGAGATAGCAACGTATCTCAGCTCTCCTGCGTTTGTAAATGAAAATTTTATCCTCAAACGTGGTGACATTGAGATTCGACGCATTGTTAGTGGGGGCTCCCCCCACGTTCATTTCCCCTCAGGGAAGCCCCTGAGGGAAACTTTCCGGGAAGGGCTGATTCAGATTCGAGAATGGTTATTTCGTCTATTCTTGAGGCACGAATATCATACTCTCCAGCTTGGACGATTTCGTCAAAGTGGAGAAGTACATCAATGGATGTATGATCGTTATTCATTATCGGCACTTTTAAAGCAATGTGGATTTCAGGACATTACCCAGCAGACAGCCATGCAAAGCTGTATCCCTGACTGGGTAACGTTTCATTTAGATAGCGAACCTGATGGCACACCCTATAAACCGGAGTCATTATATATGGAAACACGCAAACCTGTATCAACACAAAGTAAAAATTTGATATGATTCCATTGCACGTTCTTCATTTGAATACGTATGGAGGCATTGGCGGCGCATTTATTGCAGCCGACCGTCTGCATCAGGGATTATTGCAAGCGGAAATATCTTCCGTGCTGGCGTATCGCCATCTTGCTGATTCCGAGAACACATTGTTACCTTATCCAAGATATTACCGAATTGAACATCAACATGGACAGAGAGTGGAGAATCTGATCGGCAGCGTATGCCAATACATTGGCTTAAATGATATTGGAAATTTTTTAGCCTATTTTCTGCCCCGCAATCCATTTTTTCGACAGGCGTCAATTGTAAATCTGCATAATCTGCATGGTGAATATTTTTCATACCTGGCACTGCCTCGTTTGACCCATATAAAACCTACCGTTTGGACCCTTCATGACATGTGGAGCTTTACCGGCCATTGTGCGTACAGTTATGAGTGCCAGAAGTGGCAGACCGGATGTGGCAATTGCCCACATCCGGGTTCATATCCTCCGGTAAAACGCGACGCTACTCGTCTTGAATGGCGTCTAAAACAAAGGGCATACCAACAGGGCAAACTTCATATTGTTACCCCCAGCCAGTGGTTGACTAACCAGGTAAAATCTAGTATGTTAAGTGATTTTCCAATCCATTATATTCCCAACGGCCTCGACACCGCCTGTTACCACCCTCTTGATTCTGAACATTGTCGGCATATTCTTGGCCTTCCTCATACCAAGAAGGTAATTTTATTTAGCGCCAAAAGTCTTGCTGATGTACGTAAGGGAGGAAATTTACTCATACATGCATTACGGAAATTGCCCGAATCGCTTAAAAATGACATTATACTTTTGACTTTTGGTGAAGGACAACGCGGAATGACTGAAGAAATTGGAATTTCCCACTATCATTTAGGATATTTGACGTATGAACCATTGAAAGTACTAGCCTATTCAGCCGCCGATCTATATATTTTTCCTACTCGGGCTGATAATTTGCCCATCGTGTTGCAGGAAAGTATGGCCTGTGGAACCCCAATGGTGTCATTTGACGTGGGAGGAGTTAGCGATTTAGTGAGGCCAGGCATCACAGGATATCTGGCACGAGCAGAAAGTAGTCGAGACTTCTGCCAGGGCATTGTGGAATTACTTGAAGACGAGACTCTTCGCCTGCGAATGCGGAAGAATTGCCGTAAAATTGCCGAGAAAGAATACTCGTTGGAACTTCAAGTGCAACGATATCTCGAATTATACAGGGACATCCATACACTTGGGGAGCCATGAATCCGATGACGGCATTACCGACGATTTCTATAATTATTCCTTCATATAACCAGGGTCAATATCTGGAAGAAACCTTGTGTTCCGTACTTGGTCAACAGTATACCAAACTAGAAATTCTGTTGATTGACGGGGGAAGCTCGGACAATACGCTGGACATTATCAAAAAATATGAATCCTCTCTCACATATTGGCATTCTCAACAAGATGCAGGGCAAACCGATGCCATTAATCAGGGCATGCGCTTAAGTTCAGGCGACATTATGTGTTGGCTGAATTCCGATGATTTCTATTTGCCATGCGTCTTAGATAAAGTTGTCGCCTGTCTTGGCGATGTTTCGCAGCCTGGGCTTGTGTATGGCGGATGCCTTCGATTCAGAGAAGGCACCAATTACACCTATGGACGCCTGCCGGCAGCATTCGACGCGAATCGCTTGACGTACCACAATTATATCGATCAACCAAGCGTGTTCTGGACACGGGCCTTATGGGAACAAGTTGGGGAACTTAATGAAACCTATCAGTATGTCATGGACTGGGATTGGTGGATTCGAGCGTCGCAACACTGCCGATTCAGCACTGTGGGCCAATACCTTTCAATCTTTCGACTTCACAAAACGCATAAAAGTCATGCCGGCGGACTTGAACGGCGAGCCGAAATGGTACGTCTGGTGAATACGTACGCTCAGGAGGAATGGAAGGCCGTCTTTCGGGATGTGTATGGAAAAGAGGAGGCTTTGCGTAAAAATATCGAACGCCTGTCTCATATCGGATTGTATCCGTTTCGATATATTTTATCGCCCCGCTTGTGGTGGAAACATCGACGGTATCGAATAGATATCACCCTATCTATGTAACCTGGGTAAACTATACAATGAAAGTATCAGAATTTCTCGACAAACTTGTTTGGCAAAAAGATCGAATGCTGTTGAATGATTTAGTGTTTCGCCTCCAACACTATAAGGATGACGAGACGTGGGACTTAGGCGATAACTGCTTCATTTTCTTCAAAATTCGGCAGCTTATCGAACAATATCGGAGTTTTTGGTCTCAACGGGTTCAATTTGCTCCTCAAAATATTCTCGAACTCGGCATGTGGGATGGAGGAAGTTTGGCGTTCTGGTATGAGTGTTTCCATCCTGAGCGGATTGTTGGGATCGATTTTCTTCAAAAGGAAAATAGTGCGTATTTTCAACACTATCTTCACCAATACAACCTGCATAAGACTGTCAAGACCTATTGGGGAATCAATCAAACGGATGCTCTACAGCTCCAGCAGATTGTGGAGAATGATTTTTCCGAAAATCTTGACCTGGTTATTGATGATGCCTCTCACCAATATGCTGAAACCAAAAGAAGTTTCGAAATCTTGTTCCCACGTCTTCGTCCTGGTGGGTTATACATTATTGAAGATTGGGCCTGGGCGTATTGGGGAGCCTACCACACCATGTGGGACCCTCGACAGGCTCTGACACAATTGGTTTTTGAACTGGTTGAAGCCACCGGAAGCTCGAAAGAACTCATCCCCAATATCAGCGTTTTTGAAGGCTTTGTCGCCATTGAGCGGGGAACCATTCAGGCAAGCGATCTACAAGACTTTCATCTTGAAAACTTTATTACGCGAGCACCTCAGAAATCTCCTCAACCGTTGCCTCGACGCATGATTCAACGGTGCTATAACTCGCTCCGGTTCCGTTTAGGCTACTTTAAAAATGCCCTGAAAAGATAACCAGACGATGGGATGAAATGGGGCATGAGAATACGTATGAAAAATTTTTCTCGCATTCAAGAGTTCTTGAGTCAATTGTTGTTTCGCCCTCAAAAACCATTGGTGCATAACACGAATCGCTCTCGTCCTCGGTTTCTCCTCGTTGGGATGCCTGTCTGGGATGTTTCATACCCTCCGCTTGCTCTAGCGTATGTGTGCTCGATCATTCAGAATGCCGGTTGGGAATGTCAGGTGGAGGATATGAATATTCGATTATACCATCTCGCTTCTGAAGCGGATAAAGCCCAGTGGGACTACAATGCGTTTTTTCTGCACCGGGAAGAGTTTCTATCCTGGTTTTTTCACAAATACCAGAAGCATATCCGACGTCGATTCCTTCACCTCTTAAACGCGCATGAATACGATCTGATAGGCTTCAGCGTCAATCTGCAATCCAGGTACCTTTCGCTTCGTACGATAGAAATCCTTCACGCGTTACAGGTTGATATTCCGATTGTCTTCGGGGGGGCCGATTGTTCTTCGTCCGAATATGGGCAACGATTTTTGGCGGAGCATCCCCTTACACCTGATATCATTCTCCAGGGTGACGCAGAGATTGCCTTGCAACGATTTCTTACCGACTATCAGACAACCCGGAATTATAGAACCGCCATTCAAGGCTTTGCGTTCAAAGACAATGAGATCATAATCGATAACGGGCCTTCTGAAATCACAAGTTTGCGCACGAATCCTCTTTTTGCCGATTATTCTCAATTCGATTTTCAACATTATCGCAATCCGGGAAGGTTTGCATCGTTTCTGAGCAGAGGATGTATTAACCAGTGCGCCTTTTGTAATGAACGCTTTCACTTTAAGCGCTTTCGGATTCGAAAAGCCGGCCATGTGGTGCAAGAGATCCAGGCAGCCCTCCCATACGTCTCGAAATCTTCAAAACAGCCGTTTGTCGCCTTTAGTGATTCTATTTTTAATGGGCACCTGAAAGAAGTCGAAAGGTTATGCGAGCATATTCTCGAATCCGGAATTCAGATCCACTGGTCAGCTCAGGTTTCGTTTTCTCAACCAATCGAGACCACTTTATTAGAAAAGATGTATAACTCCGGCTGTAGACAACTTTTCTGGGGACTTGAAACGGGCAGTCAGCCCCTTCTTGACCGCATGGGGAAAAATTTCCGTCTTGATCAAGCCACGCATATTCTTCTGGCTGCGGCTGAACTCGGCATCCGGAATAACCTGCCAATCATTGTTGGTTTTCCCGGAGAAACTCCTGAAGATATTCTGACCACGGTCTTATTTGTTTTAAAGTATAGAAATACAACAAATATTCATTTTTCGTATGTTTCACCAATTGAAATAAAAACCAATTCAAAGCTCTATCTCCAACATGATGAGTATGGCATCATCAATCCTGAAGAGCCTTTCGAATGGGAAACTCATGATCATAGAAACACCGCTGATGTAAGATTTTTTAGAAAATTCATTATGGATAATGCCATTTCCATTTCCAATCCATCATTATCGTCGCACTCATGCGTCGACCTGGATGTTATGAATACGCGTATCGATTGCAACTCGTTACCTCTGGCATCGGACATTGTTGCGATATTGTATCTTTTTGGACGCCAAAGCGGGAAAGAACAGCCGCTTCAAGAATTCATAGAACAGTGGCAGGGAACCCCGATAGCCCCCGTCTCACAAGAGGAATTGGAGTATTGGCGCCCTGATTCCGTGCCCAAAACGCTTCAAGTGACCAATTGGTTCAATCGTGATAAAAATTCGCCCCAGGCCAAAGAACAACTTCTTCAAAAAATCTTTGACGTATTCAAGGATATGGCCTGTGAAGCAGGGTGTGATGCCGACTGTATCAGGAAGGACGTAAAGAACGCATGACGTCTCCCAATATTCGCATAATCGCCTTTTACCTCCCGCAGTTCCACCCAATCCCCGAAAATGATGCCTGGTGGGGCAGAGGTTTTACCGAGTGGACCAATGTTGTGAAGGCCAGGCCATTATTTCCCGGACATGAGCAACCCCATCTGCCAGCGGATTTAGGGTTCTATGATCTGCGTTTGCCGGAAGTGCGCCAGGCTCAGGCCGACCTGGCGGAAGAATACGGAATTTATGGGTTTTGCTATTATCATTATTGGTTTCAGGGGCAGCGCTTGCTTGACCGGCCTTTTCGCGAGGTCCTGACATCAGGTAGCCCTGACTTCCCGTTTTGTTTGTGCTGGGCTAACGAACATTGGACCCGGCGCTGGGACGGCCTGGAGCAAGAAATCTTAATGAAGCAGGGCTATTCCGACGACGATGACCGCCGGCATATCCGCTGGTTGGCAGAAGGTTTTGAGGATAATCGCTACATTCGGATTGATGGAAAACCCGTCTTCCTGGTCTATCGCGCTAACAAACTGCTGGATAGCGTGCGGACAACAACAATTTGGCGCGAGGAAGCTCAGAAATTAGGAATCGGCGACTTGTTTTTATGCCGTCAGGAAAGCCTTGGCGACGAACGAGGCGATCCGGTTCTGCTTGGTTTTGACGCGGCTGTCGAATTTCAACCGGATTGGCGTAATCTGGGACAGCCTTTACAACGAAGCACATGGTGGCAGTGGGCCAGACAATTTCGACTGGCCCCGTCGGCTTTTGGCAGCAATCTGGTGTTTGATTATGCTGAAATTGTCGAACGGATGTTGAAAAAGAGGCTCCCCCCCTATTTGCGGTTCCCGTGTGTCATGCCGCGCTGGGATAATACGCCTCGCCGTCAGGCCAATGCGTACATTTTTAGAAATTCAACACCGGCGGCTTATGAACGCTGGCTTTGCGGAACGATAGAAAAACTTGTTCGCCAGCCCCCATTGGTGTTTATTAACGCCTGGAATGAATGGGGAGAAGGCGCGCATCTGGAACCCTGTCAACAATGGGGCCGGGCATACCTTGAAGCAACTCGAAATGCTCTGCGTCATAGTCACCTGGGGCAGGCAGAACTGGGTGAATGAAAATGCCAAAAGTCTCTGCTATTATTCCCAATTATAATCACGCGCGATTCCTGGAAGCCCGGCTTCACAGCGTCTTTCACCAAACCTATCAGGATTTTGAAGTTATTTACCTGGATGACGCCTCAACCGACGAAAGCGATGCCATCTTTCAGGCGTTCGCTCAACACCCGCGTATTCGAAGGGTTCTCAGAAATGCCGTCAATAGCGGCAATCCTTTTCAACAATGGCGGAAAGGCATTGCTGAGTCGCAAGGGGAATATCTCTGGATCGCCGAGTCGGACGATTATGCCGACCCCATGTTTTTGGAAGAATTAGTGGCTCGATTAGACGCTCACCCGCAGGCCGCTTTGGCGTATTGCCAATCATGGGCAGTCACTCAAGACAATACTGCCCTTGGAAAATTCGAAGAACAATGGACGCAAGATCTTGACGCAACTCGCTGGAAACATGACTTCATCAACGATGGCAAAGACGAATGCCGCCAATATCTATTATTTAAGAACACCATTCCCAATGTCAGCGCGGTCTTGATTCGACGCGCGGTATTTGACGCTGTTGGAGGCGTTGATGACGCCATGCGTTTTTGCGGCGATTGGCTTCTTTGGGTGAAGATGTTGTTATGCTCTGACATCGTGTTTGTTGCCAAACCCCTCAATTATTTTCGAGTTCCCCATGCACAAAGCATGCGACGTCTTTCTCAAAAGGGCGCTGTGTATGTGGAAGAGTATTTTCGGGTGACGCACTATATTTGTCAGCATCTGGATATTCCAGTACGGGATCGCCTGGACGCTCTTGAGAGGCTGATGACCTTGTGGCTGGAAGTCATTGTATCGCTGAACGTCTGGGATGCGAGACTCCCCTTTATCAATTGGCGCGATATTCCATTTTCCAGACAAAGAACCATTTTCACCGTTGCCCGCAACCTGGCGCAAACGTCTTCATTTTGGTTAGCAGTACGCATTATTGTTCGAATCCTCCTCAGAATTTTGCAAAAGATCGGGATCGTGTTCCGTATAAAACTCAAATTCAGATCGAGAATCCGCTCGATTTATCAACATTTTATTCCATAAAGACTATGAAATTGCTTCAGATCTTTCCCACCACTGTTCGCGGGGGAAATGAAGAATATGCTTTAACCCTGGCCGCCTCTGCCATAGAACGCGGCTGGGATGTCTCGGCTGCCTTTCCGAAAACCGCCGGTACGCTTTCTCTGATCGAGGATTTTCAGCACAAGGGAGTACGCTATTTCTCCTTCTCAATTGCGGAGTTGCCGCGGGAACAGGAAACAAAAGGGCGAGATCTGCGACGATGGTTGCAGACCACAGGACTGCTTTTCTTGCACAAACCTGATGTCGTCTTCTTTAATCTTCCCTGGCCCGATATCTGTTTCGGACCTCTGTTGGCATGCGGATGCCTGAATATTCCCACAGTTGTCGTGTTTCAATTAGTTCCCTACGCATTCTCCTTTAGGCCCCAAAAATTGGCCCTCTACTCATGGCTCAGAGCGCGGTGTCAACAATGGATCGCGGTTTCCGAAAATAACCGGCAGCTCCTCAGCCAATCTTTTCATGTTCCAGAGCACCAGATTCTCAGAATTTATAATGGGGCCGCATTGCCGTTTTCTTCGGATACGGAGAAGAATGGAGCGCGGCAAAACATCCGCTCGCAGGTTCGGCGGGAACTGGGCCTGTCTCCATCGAGTCTGCTGTTATTAACGGTTGGCCGCCTTCATCCGCAAAAAGGGTATTCCGATCTTATTCCCGTGATTCCTCACATTTGTCGCGATTTTCCGGAAACTCACTTTCTCTGGGTGGGGGAAGGTCCCCAGAAAAATGTCCTACAAAACATGATTGACTCGTATCATATAGATCGTCACATCACATTTCTGGGGCAGCGCTCAGATGTTCCACGACTTCTCCAGGCTGCCGATCTGTTCATCTTTCCCACGCATTCCGAAGGGCTGTCGTTTTCACTGATCGAGGCTATGGCCCACCGCCTCCCTATCCTTGCGTCAGATGCGAGTAGCAATCCTGAATTGATTGAGCATCAGGTGCATGGTCTCCTTTTTCGAAAAGGAGACAGTTGCGACTTACTGGAACATTTGCGTTGGGTGCTTCGGCATCCTGAAGACATGGCTGCTATGGCGAATGCGTCGTATCGGCGCAGTCAGGATTTTCAGCAGGCTGCAATGCTTGAACAAACCCTTGATTGCCTGGAAGGCATGAGGAGAGCATAACGCATGACTCAGAACCAGGAAGCTCCGAAAATTCACATTATCAGCCGCTATATTCCGGCAGCCAACAGGGCCGGACATTTCACATATCTGCTCGATTTTATGCGGTATCTGCATCACTCCGGGTGCTGCCTCGAACTTGTCGCGCTCGACCCGTTATTCGGTGATAATACGATCCCGGCCGAAGTATCGGCGATTGCCGATATACAGGTGAGAACCCTTCCGCAACTAGATCAGGCCGATACGCCTCGCCCAAAGGGAATGGCGCGCCTGAAATCCATACTCCGGCGATATTACCTGAGGCTCCCGGACTCCTGGCTGTACAAACTGCGAAAAGTCTACTACGGGCTGCGAGGACGCGAAATGTTCGAGTCCCAAAATTGGGATGTCGTGGCCTCCCCGGCCGAACGCGAATTTACCCGGACCCGCCTGAAAGCCTTTCAGCCTGATGTCGTAATCGCCAACTATACGTTTTTGGCGAACATTTTTGATGACATTCCTCCCTTACGGCCTGTTCTCAAAGCTATATTGACCTGGGATATTCGCCACCAACGAGTGCATGACTATAAAAAGGCGGGGTATAAGTCAGATGATGCTGATTGGACCTGGGAAAACGAATCGGAGCTTTTGCAGAAAGCTGACGTGTTATTAGCCATTCAAAAAGATGATGCCGAAGTGCTTAAAGCGATGGCGCCGCACAGCGAGGTCGTATGCGCACCGATGTCGGCCCGATTATTTCCTGTTGTCGGGGACCAAGTTCCCGGACGCTGCATGTTTGTCGGAAGCAAAGTGGATCATAATGTCTACGGCATCCACTGGTTCCTTCAACACGTCTGGCCCCTGGTGTTGCGTGATATGCCGGAAAGCAGCCTCCATATTTGTGGAACTGTATGCACCGAAATTCACGAGACTTTCCCAAATGTCAGTTTAGTCGCGCATTCCGGTCCTTTTGATTTCGAATATTCTGCCGCTGAGGTGTGTTTGATCCCGCTTATTGTCGGCAGCGGCCTCAAAATCAAACTCGTCGAGGCTTTGGCGCATGGCTGTGCATGCGTATCGACATCTGTCGGCATCCAGGGAGTGCAGGAAATCTCCGGCCAGGCTGCATTTGTGAGCGACTCTGCTGAAGAGTTTGCCCATCATGTGGTGACGCTCTTGCGAGAATCTTCAACCCGAAAACGCTTGGAAGCGCAGGCGCAACGCTATATTCTTGAGATGCTTTCACCGGAAAAAGCATATCAGCCATTTGTTGATCGGATATTTGCCCATCTTCGCCGAAAGACTGTGAAGCAGCCATCTCTGACCGAATGATCTGGCGAATCTGTGATTAAAATATTGACAAAGACCTTAACGACTGGTTATACAGATGAGTATGAATAATTCACCAGAACCGCTGACGATTTTTCTCCATATCCCCAAAACAGCCGGTATGAGCATCAATTGGATTATCGATCAATTATATACACCGGAAAGTGTTTTTCTGTTAGATTGGACAAAATCGTTTACCGATGCCATTAACGGATATTATGAGCTTCCCACTGGACAAAAAAAGCAGATTCGGATTATTCGAGGCCATATGGTGTTTGCACTGAGGCATTTATTACCAAGCAACGCCCAATATTTTACATTGTTACGCGATCCGGTCGAACGAATGATTTCCCATTACACATTTATAAAACGGACTCCACATAATTACCTCTACCATAAGGTCACGTCAAAAAAATTAAGTTTAAAAGACTATATTGAAACCATTGAAGATAAAGATCTTGATAATGGGCAAATACGCTACCTTGCCGATCAAGCCGACATTCCTTATGGAGAATGTTCCTCTGAGATGTTGGATAGTGCTAAAAGCAATTTGAAACTTATGCGAGTGTTGGGAATCACAGAATACTTTGACGAATCTATCTTGTTGTTAAAAAAGGCATTTTCATGGAGGATTCCTTTTTACGTTAAGACCAACGTATCGTCTAACCGCCCACGCCAGACTGATTTAACAACAGAAACCATCGAAGCGATCAAAAAACGAAATTTACTTGACATCGCGCTCTACGAATATGCCTGTGAACAATTCAAGCAATGTTTGTGCGAACAACCACCTTCCTTCACAAAAGAGTTGGCGACATTCAGACTGCTCAACCGGCTCTATGGAAAGATACAGCCACTTTACATGCCGCTTAAGTACAAACTTCAAACTCTGAAAAAGGTGTAATTGCTGAATGCCAGTACATTTTTGGGTCTGCCCTTGCACTCTGCCTGCCTCAAAAAAGGATATTTCATGAATTCGCAACACATTATTCTTGGCGTTGGCATTACAGGATTAGCCGCCGGCATGGCATCGAGATGGCCCATTTATGAAGCTGCCGATATTCCCGGCGGAATCTGCGCATCTTACTATGTGCGTCCGGAGGAATCCGCGCCGTTGACAGGCGTCCCGAATGATGGCGAAGCCTATCGTTTTGAAATTGGGGGCGGGCATTGGATTTTCGGCGGCGATGCGGCGGTCAGGCAGTGTATCAACCACATGACGCCGTTGAAATAGCACTTTCGTCTCGTCTTACAGCAGCAGCCGCAGGCGATGCTGCATGTGTGCGGTACGGTCTGTTCGAAAATTGACGAGATTTTCCAGAATGTACAATTATCAGGGCGCGTGGAACACATTGAGGCAGAGTATGCAGCCGCGGAAGTCTGCCTTATTCCGTTAGTGGTTGGGAGCGGCTTGAAGATCAAATTAGTGGAAGCCCTTTCCCACGGTCGCGCCTGTGTGGCGACCTCAGTGGGCGTTCAGG
>CAYNUX010000039.1:0-16455 GCA_964400115.1 uncultured Cytophagia bacterium | reverse complement strand
GTTCAATGGGGGGATAGAGATCATGTTTGGTGCGGATAGGAATGGACGAGAATACACACCCTTTGTCTAAAAACAATTTTCAAGAAGCTATTTTTGAATTAGGCAAGCAATTGTTGGCGACCACTGATGTAAAGTTGTTGCTGACGCGAGCCATCGATGCCCTGATCGAATGGACTGCAGCGGAACGGGGGCTGGTGATTCTGTTTGACGAGTCTGATGAAGAGCTGTTTGAAATCGCCCGCCACAAATCCAAAAAAGATATCGAACGTCCGCAACATCAAGCCAGCCATACCCTGATCGCTCAGGTCCGGCAAGAGGCCAGACCCTTGTTTTCTTCCAATGCCCTTGAGGATCCCTCGCTTTCCCACAGCGAAAGCGTCATGTCACTCAATATTCTGTCCGTGGCTTGTCTGCCTTTGCTCAAGGATCAAAATATTTTTGGTGTGGTCTATCTCGATCATCGCGGATTTACCGGGGCTTTTACCCAAGAGACGTTTACAATCGCTCAAAAAGTAACGGATTTTATTTCCCTTGCCGCCTACTGCGCGCTGGAACGCTATCAGCTGCGCCGCCAGGTGCGTGAACTGGAAGGCAAGCTGGGCACAAATGAAACCGTAATTGTCGGGCAACATGAAAAAATGCTGCGATTGATACAGGATGTCAACCAAATCGCAGAAACCGATGTGTCCGTTCTCATTCAGGGAGAGAGCGGTACGGGTAAAGAACTGATCGCACGATTGATACACCATCGCAGCAAACAAAGCGCTCGGCCTTTTATTCCGGTCAACTGTGCCGCTCTGGTGGATACCCTGCTCGAATCAGAGTTGTTCGGTCATCGCAAAGGCGCGTTTACCGGGGCCATGGCCGATCGGGTGGGACTCTTTGAACGCGCCGATAGTGGCACGGTTTTCCTCGATGAAGTCAGTGACATGTCAACGGGACTGCAATCCAAGTTGCTGCGCGTGCTGCAGTCCGGCGAGTATTCCCGGGTAGGAGAGAATAAAATCCGTTATGCAAATATACGCATTGTGGCGGCCAGCAGTTCAAAATTGAGTGAACTGGTCAGGAAAGAAAAATTCAGGCAAGATCTCTATTATCGACTCAATGTGGTCGAACTGGAGGTACCGCCATTGCGTGAGCGAAGAAGCGATATCCCTTTGCTGGCAACCTTTTTTCTCAACAAATATGCCGCAAAATATCATAAACCAAATATGCATTTTTCGCAAGCAGCGCTGGATAAATTGCAAAACGGTTTTTTTGAGGGCAATGTAAGGCAATTGGAAAACATTATCCAGCGTGTTATTGTCATGTCTGATCAGGAATGTTTCGAGGCTGATCAAATCCCTGCTGAATTGTCTTCCCTGTAATGCATTTCTCATAATGATAGACGCTTTTCATCTACCTCCCTGCTAACCTATTTATGCCCATCTATGATTTTATAAAAGTTTTTTAAAATTTATGTTGCAATTTTGTAATTAAATAACGTTCTTGGATGAACACTGTTCATAAGCATAGATCGATATAGCGTCGGCAACCATACGGTGCCTTCCATTCCCTATATCCTGTTTCCCGCGTTCTTGATCATCATTTTATATTTTGGTTTATCATTCTGTATACAGATTTTTATCGATTCGGATATACGAATAGGTTAAAACCACATCCACATTATCAGAGAGAGGGAGGTAAAGATGGTCAAATCAGGAATCATCCGTGTTGTCGTATTCTGTTTCGTTGTGCTGTTTCTATCAGGCGAGCTGATGGCACAGGACAAAAAGCTGACCTTTGGTTTTCGCGAACGTATCCGCAATACGTTTATGAACAACAACATTGATTTCAATGCGGACAATGATGACAAGGAAGATTTTTTTCGCTTCCGCACCAATGCCTGGGCCAACTATGCGTTCAGCCCCAAGTTTTCGGTCCGGCTGCAGCTCACCAACGAATTCCGCTATTACCCTGTTACCCCTAAAACCGGTGACTTTACCACCGATGAATTGATCATCGATAATCTGTTCCTCCATTATACCTCTGGCGGCACGAATCCTGTGGCATTGACCCTGGGACGCCAGAATCTGATCTACGGTGAAGGATTTATCCTTCTTGAAGGCGGACCCTGGGACGGTTCGCGGGCTATTTTTCATGATGCCGTCAAACTGTCGGTCAAGCGCGGTGCCACGACCATCGATTTTTTGGGGATCAGCAACCCCCGTGATGATGACCGTTTGCCTGTACTGGCGACCACGGATCTGGAAAAACGGACGATCGGATTGCCCAAGAGCTCTGATGGCAAACAATGGCTCAACGATGGTCAGGAAAACGCGCTCGGTGTCTATCTGGTGCACAATACCGCTGCCAAGACCCGGATCGATGCCTATTATTTTCTGAAAATGGAAGACCCTGAACCCTGGATCCCTGCCGGTGATTATCTCACCGATCAGCTCAATCTGAACACCTTTGGCGGACGCGTCCAGCATCCATTTACTCCTCGCCTCACTCTGACGTCCGAATGGGCCCTGCAGATGGGTTCCCAGGGCGATATCAGTCATTCGGGACTGGGCGGTTATGCCTATCTCTCTTATCTTTTCCGGCCGCAAAAGAAATGCACGCTCTCTGCCGGTTTCAATTATCTGTCCGGCGATGATCCGGATACTAAAGACTGGGAAGGGTGGAATCCGGTGTTTAGCCGCTGGCCCAAGTGGAGCGAACTCTATATCTATTCACAAATCAGTGAAACGATTCGTGGTGCAAGACGTGTGGCCTACTGGACCAATACCCTTTCCCCCTGGATCAAATGGTCCCGTCCTATCAGCGATAAACTCAATCTTACCGCGACTTTTTACCATCTTCAGGCGCTGCAGAGCCGGTCCCTGGCAAATGGCATGAGCGGTACGGGACGCGGAAATGAGATTCAGGTTCTGGCAAACATGAAATTCTCTCCCCGGTGGAGTGGTCATTTGCTGTTCGACTATTTTATGCCCGGTGATTTTTATCCGCAACCCCGTGACAATGCGTTTTTTATCCGTGGTGAAATCATGTATACCTTACAATAACCATTTTATCGTTCCGGTAGGGGAGGAGGCTGTTATGAATATTCTAATGTTGTCGATTATTGTCTTGCTCTATCTGTTTGTTATCGGTTTTTTAGCCATTTTGGCGTTTCGCCAGACCAAAAGCGCATCTGATTTTATGATCGCGGGCCGCACCATTCATCCTTATGTCATGGCCATATCCTATGGCGCCACCTTTATCAGTACCTCGGCCATTGTCGGCTTTGGCGGTGCTGCTGCGATCTTTGGTATGGGTATCCTGTGGCTCACATTTCTCAATATCTTTGTGGGTATCTTTATTGCCTTTGTCTTTTTGGGCAAACGGACCCGCTTGATGGGACTCAATCTCAATGCCCACACCTTTCCCGAATTTCTCGGCAATCGTTTTCAATCCACTTTTTTGCAGGGGATTACCGGACTGCTCATTTTTGTGGCCATGCCCCTGTACGCCAGCGTCGTACTCATGGGCGGTACTCAGTTTATTGCCGAGGTGTTGGCTGTCGACTATAACGTAGCTCTGTTTTTCTTTACCATGATCATCGCGATTTATGTGATCATGGGCGGACTCAAAGGGGTCATGTATACCGATGCCTTTCAGGGCAGTGTGATGTTTATCGGCATGACGATTCTCCTGGTCATGACCTACTCACAGCTGGGGGGAGTTACGGCTGCACACCAAAAGCTTACGGATATGGCGCCTACGGCCATGCAAATTTTCGGTGCCAAAGGCCATACCGGATGGACGTCCTTTCCTTCCCTTGGAAGCGAGTATTGGTGGACCCTGGTCTCGACGATCATTCTCGGGGTCGGCATCGGTGTGCTCGCTCAGCCCCAGCTCGTGGTTCGGTTTATGACAGTGAAATCCAGCCGTGAATTGAACCGTGCTGTGCTGGTGGGCGGTATCTTTATCTTTATGATGACCGGCGTGGCTTTTATCGTGGGATCGTTGTCGAATGTCTATTTTGCCGAACATCCTGACTTTGGCAATATCTCTCTGCTGGCAGCAGACAAACGGGTGGATAATATCATCCCTCTGTATATCAACAACGCGATGCCGTCGTGGTTCACCGCTATCTTTATGGTGACCCTGCTGTCGGCAGCCATGTCTACCCTCAGTTCTCAGTTTCATGCCATGGGAACGTCGATCGGACGTGATGTCTATGAAAAATGGGCACACGGCAAAGGTGCCTCTATACTTATCACCAAATTTGGTATCCTCGTTGCGATTCTCATCAGCCTGCTGTTGGCCTGGGGGCTGCCGCTGTTCTTTGAAGGGGGAACCGCGATCATTGCCCGCGGTACGGCTATCTTTTTCGGTTTATGCGCCTCGGCCTTTTTGCCCATGTTTGTCGGCGGATTGTTTACCAAAAAGATCAATCGCCATGGTGCCCTGGCCGGGTTCTGGACCGGCTTTCTCGTCAGCTTTTTCTGGCTGTTCTTTGTTCACATCAAAGAGTCCCAGCCCCTGTTGCTGTGCAAGGCTCTGTTCGGTGTGGATTCGCTGGCTCAGGGCTCTATGTGGGCTGTGGTGGATCCGCTGGTGATTGCCATGCCTTTGGCCATTATTGCGACATTTATCGGCAATCACTTTGGTAAACCGTTGCCAGAAGACCATTTGAAATCCTGTTTTTATGGCATTAAATCAAAATGACTATTTGCCAGGGAGTGACCTATGTTAGGATTAGGAGATTTTTGGGTATCATTGGTGTTTGTCTTGCTGATTTTGAGCACTCTGCTTTGTGTCGTCTATGGCGCCATAAACTGGAACAAGGGTGGCGTGGACGATGAGATCATTCAGCAGGAAGAAGACCGGTGGGAAAAAGATGAACGAGAAATTGAAGATAAATTGTAACCAAAGAGTGTTGTGTTGGAACACATAAAGAAATTTTTTTCCGATCGCGATCGTTTCGCCAAACATATCGGCATCGAACTGGTCGAGGTCTCGGAAGGACAGGCAACAGCCAGGGTGGAGATCGGTGAACATTTGCTCAATTCCGCCAATATGATCCATGGCGGCGCCATCTTTACTTTGGCTGATTTTGCCTTTGCTGCAGCCTGTAATTCATACGGAAAAATCGCCCTCAGCATCAATGTGTCGATCAATTTCGTCCTGGCTGCCTATGAAGGTGTGTTGGAGGCAAAAGCCAGAGAGATGACCCGTCAAGGTAAATTATCGACCTATGAGGTTTTGGTGACGAACGAAAAAAAAGAGATCATTGCCACTTTTCAGGGCCTTGCTTATCACAAAAAAGATCCGTTGATCGGGCTGGAAAAGGTTATGGATTGAATGAATAAAGCCTCACGCAAAAACGCAAAAACGCCAAGGCGCAAAGAAGAGAAAAAATCGAACGATGGTGTCAGAATTTACCAATGAAGGATTCATTTCCTTGACGTTGTGTCTTTGTGTGAACCTTTAGAGTCGATCTTTGTTTGCTTTTTGATAAAATTCTTTGGGGGCCAGTTCCTGATCATATTTATTCGTTTGTTCGGTTAGAACCGTTCGGATATGGTCACATAGATCGCATTTGTGGATATAACCATCCCGGGGTTGAAAATCGACCGAATCCCGGGCCAGGGCATAGAGCCCTTTGATACCCTGATGATAGAGCAAGGTGATCAATGGGTATTTTTTTGGATCCAACGGAGATCCGAGATCATTGCGCGCAATGGCGAGTCCTGTACAAAGACCCGGCACATAGTTACCATAGAGATCGATATGAAAATGCGAGGTCTCGACGAGTTCATGGCAGGGTTGTGAAAACTCGTCGAAAAGGGTGACTGGTGATTTCAGTGGCAAGGCCGAGCGCAGCCACTCCAGGGCGCGGCCTCCGGGTGAAATCCAGTAGCGTCTGAGAATGTCACGGTCATAATCCGGTCCCAGCTGTTGCCGGAAAAGATCCAGAGAATGGGTCGTATTCTCATCCAGCTGATCGATATCATCGACAAATCCGCTGATCCAGGGAAATACATCGAACCCTGCTTTCCCGCACGCCTGCATCAAACCTTTGGTTTTGATAAACGGAATGTGCTCATTATGAAACGGACTGATCGAAATGAGCAGGGTAGAGACGCCCCGGGGTAAAAGTTGCTGCAATTTACTGATCGCCTGTTCCTGAGATTTAAACCAAGAGGCATTGGTTTCAATGTATTCCACATGAACGTGGTGTTTCTGGCAGAATTCGAGAACTGCTAAAAGCGCATCAAACTGCAGAAACGGTTCACCCCCACCGATGTGGATAGAACGGCATCCCAGGGATTTGATGGTTTCCAGGGTTGCCGAGGTGGTTTCGACATCGATATGCCGCCGCTCGCGTCCCGGATGACAGCGATACAAACAGTGACGGCAGGCCGAGCTGCAGGAATAGGTGGTGATCAGTCCGCCGGAAATCAGTCTTGAAATCGTTAACGGTTGCATCTGTTGGGTATGATTATGCATGGTTTAATGTTTGGTTTTTAAATTATCTACGAATAACACAAAGAGTATCAGATGTAAAATAATATTCCTTGGGCAATTTTGCAATGATACCATTATTTTGTTCTATGATCGCATTGACCTTTGGCTATTTCATGTTACCGTATTTGCAGTGCCGAGACGATCTAAAATGGATGGGTTGCGATTAACCGATACAACATCCAGCCCGACCATAACCCGAGGATGACAAGAGCGATTCCTACAATCGTGGCCAGAGAGCCTTCGACAAAAGTCTTTCGGGTAAAAGGGACCCGAAACTCGTTTTCCAGCAATATGGAAACGCCGGTAAACAGCCCATAGACAAGGGTGATAAAAAAGACATAATAGGGTATAAAGCGAATATTGTACATAATGGCTATCTCTGCTTTCGTTGATCGTTCACCCGGGATTGCTCCTGCCAGTTAGTTTTTTTCTTTAGAGTCTTGCTTTGGGTTTTCTTTTTGGGAAGCATCAAGCGGTTGTGAAATATCTGCTTTTTGCTCTGTGGTCTGTTTTGATAGGGCTGCCAGTCCGCCCAGAGCCCCCAGGTTCATGGATTCAAGGGCAGTACTGGGCACGATCATGAGAGAGCCCTTTTCCTTCAAGCCTTCGAACAGCATATTCATACCGCGCAACTGCAGGGCAACCGGATTATTGTGATAGCGCTCACTGGCCTGGGCGAATTTTTCCGAGATTTCGGTTTCAGCGGTTCCGAGGATGATGCGTGCCTGGCGTTCGCGTTCGGCCTGAGCCTGTTTGCTCATGGCATCTGTCAGGGCACTGGGGATGACGATATCTTTGATGCCCACCGAATTGCAGGTAATGCCCCAGGGATTGGTGTGACCATCCAGGACTTTTTGCAGATCCTCGGCAATGGAATCACGGTTTTGCAACAGGTCGGCCAGCTCGTGTTTGCCGATGATATCGCGGAGTCCGGTTTGAGCGATATAGGTCACGGCCTGCGCATAGTCCTGTACCTCCAGCGCTGCTTTTTCAGCATCCCAGACCGTCCAGTACACTACAGCATCGACATTGACCGGAACGGTATCGCGGGTCAGGGTTTCTTCGGCATGAAAATCTGTCACCCGCACGCGTTGATCGATGAGTTTATCGATGCGGTCGATGACCGGGATGATGAGAAAGAGTCCGGGACCCCGCAAACCAATAAACTTTCCCATGCGCAGCACAATGGCTTTTTCCCACTGGTCAGCCATATTGATGGAATAGGCGAATAACAATGAAAGAATTATTCCAGCGATAAAGGCGATGATCGGGATGATTTTGAGTGTAAAAAGGAGGACATCGATTGCAATGAGAATGACCAGTGCGGCAATGGCCACCGGATTCAGTTGCGAGCCAAGCCTTACTTTTTTATAGGTTTTCATGACAGACTCCTTTGATTGGATTTTAATGTATCGATGATATCCTGGATCGTAAATCCATAGGTAGAGGCGACGCTGGTGAATTCTTTGCAGATGCTGGTGAGTTTTTGATGTTTTTCCGCATCAGAGAGGTCTATGGGTTTGGAGTTGATAAAGGTGCCAGTGCCTTGCTGGGTTTCCAGAAATTCTTTTATTTCGAGCTCTTTATAGGCTTTGCTCACGGTGTTGAGGTTGACCTTGAGTTCGACGGCCAGAGCTCGTACTGTGGGCAATTGATCACCCACTTGCAGGTCGCCCGCAGCGATTCCATAACGAATCTGATCGATAATCTGCCGGTAAAAAGGCACTCCGCTTTTGGGATCGAGTTTAAAATTGATCATAAAGAAATCCAATAACATTGTTATATTTGAATAGTACAATATTAGTATAGTCAAAAGTTCAAGCTTTGTCAAGGTTTTATTTAATATTTATATCATCTTTACATATTCTTGACATCATCTTCATATTCAAATAATACTAAACTAACACTCTTGTAATATAAAAGTTATATATTTAGGGCCAATTCATTAGATTTTTCATAATTATAGGAAAATATCATGAACCGAATCTTTACAACTCTAGTTTTGCTTTTCTCATTGCTTGCCTCTTTGGCTGCAGCAACAGAGTATGGCCGCATTACCGGCAAAATCATAGAAGTCGAAACAGATCTCGAGCTGGCTGGCGCCAATGTCACCTTAAAGGGCACGACTCTCGGCGCAGCCACCGATCTCGACGGTAGTTTTGTCATTCCCCGTGTGCCTGTCGGTAACTATACAATCCAGGTCACATTCTTGGGTTATGAGACTCTTTCCAAAGAGGTCGAGATCGAGAAAAACCGTATTGCCCGGCATCGATTTATGCTGCAACCCACGACGATCAAAGGCGAAGAGGTGGTGGTCTGGGGTGCCCGTGCCAAAGGTCAGGCCCTGGCTTTGAACCAGCAAAAAAATGCCGTAAACATTAAAAATATCGTTGCCACCGATCAGATGGGACGATTTCCGGATGCCTCTGCTCCTGAAGCGGTACAACGTATCCCCGGTATTTCCGTACAGCGCGATATGGGCGAAGGCCGTTACATTCAGATTCGCGGCGGATCCCCGCAGATGACATCCGTAACCTTCAATGGGGAGCGGGTTCCGTCGCCTGAAGGCGATGATCGGCAGATCGCTCTCGATGCCGTTCCTGTGGATATTCTCGATGCCATAGAAGTGTCCAAAGCCATTACCCCTGATCAGGATGCTGACGCCATCGGTGGGTCTGTCAATCTGGTCACCAAACGGGCCCCGGATAACCGGGTGTTTAGCGTCGAAACTGCTGGCGGGTATGCGCCGATCCGTGAAAAATTTTCTCCTAATGGCTCCATTACCTATGGAAACCGTGTTTCGAATGGCAAATTTGGCTATCTGTTATCTCTGTCCGGCAGCCGTCGAAATTTCGGTGCGGATGATCTGGAGCCCGAGTATGAACTCAACGACCTGGGTAGGGGCGATGACCAGCTGGGTGAATTGCAGGTTCGTCATTATACCCTTTGGAGGGCGAGATTGGGGGGCACTGCCATGCTCGATTACAAGCTCAAGGACAATTCTTATTTTTACCTTCGCGGAGTCTATGCCGAAATGCAGGATGATGAGCAGAGAATGCGGTTGCGTCACCGTGTCAACAAAGGTGACTATAACGCTGACGGCAGTGTAACGGAAGCCGAGATGGTGTTTCAACACAAGAGTCGCATAGAATATCTGCGATCCATGAATGTAACTGCAGGTGGTGAACATTTGCTCGGATCCGGTATCGGGCTCGATTATCATATAACCGTAACCCGGTCGGAAGAAGATACACCGCGTGACAATGAGATCGAATTCGTCCGTGAAGAGGTCAATTATAGGCCGAATATCAGTCTTTCGGATGAGATTAGGGCCAATCCCATGGGAAATCCGTTTGCAGGTCCTTTTGAATTCGATAATATCGAGCCTGGTTCGAGCCTGACATGCGATGACGATATAGTGGGTGCGTTCAATCTGTCTGTTCCCTATCGATTGGGCCGCGAAGCAGGCGGAAAGTTGCAATTCGGAATCAAATTGCGCAATAAGGACAAAACCCAGGATGTGATAGAAAATGCATTCGAACTGACTGATGAAGCAGACGACATTTTGCTGGGAGAAAATTTCGGTGAATCCTTTAGCAATGACGGGTATGTGCCCGGCGATTATCCCTATCCCTCTTTTGTAACCCGTCAAAGTGATGTCGACGATTTTGTCGATAATTATCGGGCAAGTTTGGAAAATGAATACAATCTCGAGGCCGATGTGGAAGATTATACGGTCAAAGAGCAAACCCTGGCCGGGTATGTCATGACACAATTGGATATCAATCCGTTATTCATGATCCTTCCGGGTGTGCGCATGGAACGCACCGATGTCAATGTGAATGGATTCGAGTTCGATCCCGAACAAGAGGTACTGCGAGGCACGACCGGCGGCACCACCTATACCAAATTCTTTCCCATGATTCACACCCGCTACCGCCTCACGCCCACCACCAATCTTCGTGCTGCCTTTACCACGGCTCTGGCTCGACCTAATTTCTATGATATGGCACCCTACCGTGTTCAGGATGACGAGGATCTGGAAATCGGCAATCCGGAATTACTGCCTGCAACTTCGAGTAATTTCGATATCATGATCGAACAGTATGACCGTACCATCGGGCTCGTCTCCCTGGGCGCGTTTTATAAAGCCATCGAGGATCCCATTTTTACGTTTTCCTTTGACAATGAATTTGGTGGCATCACCGAACAGCCTCGCAATGGCGAATCCGGATCTATTTTGGGAATCGAAATTGCCTTGCAACGCCAGCTAAAGTTCCTGCCCGTTCCCTTTGATGGTCTCGGTATCTATGGGAATTATACGTATACGGATTCCAAAGCGACTCTTCCGGGCGGACGTGAGGCCAAATTTTCGGGGCAACCCGATCATGTTTATAATCTGGCTGTGAGTTATGAAAAACGCCGGTTTTCTGGACAACTTTCAGTGAATTATCACGACAAATTCATCGTGGAATTTGGCAGTGATGCACAGGACTCTCCCGATTCCGATATCTGGATCAATACGCATCTACAGCTCGACCTTTCGCTTAGCTACCAGCTGACCAACACGATCAAGGTCTATGGCGAAGCTGTCAACTTGACCAATGAGCCGTTGCGTTCCTATATCGGTTATACCGATCGTCCCATTCAGTTGGAATATTACAAGCCCTGGAGCCGTATCGGCATTCGATATGCACTGTAAAGAGTCAAATAAAAAAAAGCTGATCCGGCAATCGCCGGATCAGCTTTTTTTTATAAATCTCGTATTTTTTGATACACCTATTTGAGCAAAATCATACGTTTCATGTCATTGAATGATCCTGCGGTAAACCGGTAGAAATAGACGCCGCTGGCCATGTCTGCGCCGTTCCATTCGACGCTGTACTGGCCCCTGGGTTGAAACTGATCGACCAGCGTGGCCACTTTGCGTCCGGTGAGGTCATAGATCTCGAGCCTGACATTGATGTCTTTGATCAGTCGATAAGTGATCGTGGTGACCGGATTAAAGGGGTTGGGATGATTTTGCCCCAACGAGAATTGTTCAGGCAGACTCGCG
Organism: uncultured Cytophagia bacterium; assembly: GCA_964400115.1. Taxonomy (GTDB): domain Bacteria; phylum Zhuqueibacterota; class Zhuqueibacteria; order Residuimicrobiales; family Oceaniaggregativiventaceae; genus Oceaniaggregativivens. The sequence goes on along the minus strand of CAYNUX010000039.1, from coordinate 4,898 downwards.
ATATCCGTGGGATACTGGGCGGGTTCTGAAATCGTTTTTCCCCCCAGCAAGAGTTGAAATTCCACCAGCTGTCGCCAGGCGCCGCTGCGGGAATTGGGTTGGTGGATGACCAGTTTGACATATTTGGCGGTCACGGCAGCGTCAAGCATATAGGCTTGCATATCCCCTGTAGAGCGTTCGATGGTGGTCACGAGGTTAAAATCTTCCGGTGCGGTGCCAGTGGATGAGACCAGCACATCGATGATCGTGGACTGACGGCGCTGCGCGAATCCCAGATCGATACCGTTATCGGTTTTCATGTCCAGCCCATCAAAGGTAAACAGGGCGTGTTCCGGCATGCCAAAGATGGCCCAGGCCGGACCTTCGTGGATCTCTCTGTTCGATCCCGTGCCTTGGGGATCTCCTCGTGTGGTGGTCGTCCCTTCCCAGCCGATAAGGTCACTGTCTATCGAATTCTCCCAGCCTTCCCCTTCTGCGGTGGGTGAACCGCTGATCCATTCCAGGGGATTGGTCTTTTCTGGCACCGGATCCGGGTCATCGGGATTGTGAAATCCGAAATCACCGTCCCGGAACCAATAATCGTGCACCGGAGCGACGATGGTAAAGGATTCTTTGGTTGTCGAGAGGTCATAGCCTCTGGGCACGGATTCGGTATTGATATGCAGTTCGTATAATCCCGGTGCGACATTTTGAAAGGCGTACATGCCATCGGTGCCGGTTTCGCGCAGAATGGTGGTTCCGTCTTCCAGAGAGGTCAGGGTCAGCTGTACGCCGGGTATACCGGGTTCATCGTCATCGCGTTCACCGTCGCCATCCACATCATACCAGACTTGATCGCCGACAAACACATCATCCAGCTTGCTGGGCACGAAATCGGGTTTGTAATAGCCAAAGTCTGCGTCCAGAAAGTCCTGTTCCTCTGCCAGCTCGATATGCATAGGTTCGTTACCGGTGGTGAGGCTATAACCATCAGGAATGGTTTCGGGGTCTACCGCCACGATATAATCGCCGGCGGCAAGATCATCGAACAGATACCAGCCCTCGACATCTGTCGTCGTGGTCGCGACGATTTCAGCTCCGACATAGAGATTTAGGGTAACGCCGGTAATCCCCAGCTCGGTTTCATCCTGGACCCTATCATTGTTGTCATCGTACCACACATAGTCACCGATAGAGCCAAGTCCGTCTTGGGTGCCTCCATCCTCACAATCCTCATCATCCGGATGATGCAGGCCAAAGTCGCCTTCATCGAACCAGAATGTTCCGGGGGTATTGGGAATGCTGATAAAGATCGATTCTGCAGTGGTCACGGTATAGTCTACCGGGATGGAGGTGGGGTCTACAGTGAGCCAGTAATCGCCGGGTGGCAGCCAGCCGTATTTGTAATATCCCTGGTCATCGCTTACTCTTTTTGAGGATTTTCCGCCGCCATCCGGAGTGAGGCGCAGAATGATACCCGCAAATCCGGGTTCGCAGCCTTCACGGAACCCGTTTGCATTGAAATCGTGCCATACCAGATCGCCGATCATGACGTCATCGGCTTCGGTATGGTTAAAGCCCGGCAAGTTTGAAAATATTTCATTCGCATCGATGCCATTGCCATCACCGGCCCAGGCAAAGGCAATGTTTATCATTAAAAAGATGGTGACAAGGTGTTTCATGATTATCCTCCCTGTAAGTAAAGGAAAAGCTCGTGTTTTGTCATTTCGCGGCTTGTCTAGCCATATGAACAGGTTTTAAAAGTTGTTTTGTCTGAGATGCACATGCCAACCTGTGTTCACTGTATTTATAGAGTCTGATTTCGGAAACAACCCAAAAGACCGATCACACCTTGTACACTACAAATATTGTACCATCCCTTTGTGGGTTTTGCGTAAATTTTTTGCATAAAAAACCGCCGCATGAGGGGTATGCGGCGGCGGGGTTTGAACGATAGGCCAAGGGTTATGCGGCTATCGCCAAACAGGCTATCGGATGAGCACGAGTTTACAGGTTTGCTGTTCTGCAGGTGATTTGAGCGTGAAAAAAATCCCTCAGGCCGTACTTGCTTTATTGATAAATTTGCCGTTTCTTATTCCAGAAACGTTTCACAATCACAAAAGGAGCGATCATGTATTATAGACGTCTTTGTTTATGTCTGGGTCTGGTGATAATGATGTTAATGGGATGCAGTCAACAGCAGGTTTTGCGCAAGTCTGTGTCCCCCACGCCCGACGGCTGGGATGCTGTTCCGGAAATCCTGAGTCAACTCGAATTGCCTCGATTTCAGGACTTGCAAATCGCGATCGATGAACTTGGTGCGACAGGTGATGGTGAAACGGATTGCCTTCCTGCGCTGCAAAAAGCCGTCGATAGCCTTAACCAAAAAGGGGGCGGACGAGTGGTTGTGCCAAAAGGAAAGTGGCTTTGCAAGGGGCCCATCCACCTCAAGAGCAATATTCATCTCTATTTAGACAAAGATGCTGTCATTGAATTCAGTTCCGATCCAAACGATTATTTGCCTGTGGTTTTGACGCGCTGGGAAGGTACCGAGCTGTACAATTATTCGCCCATGATCTATACCTATATGGCGACCAATGTGGCCATCACCGGACAAGGGACATTGGATGGCAATGCAACAGACGGTTTTGCCACCTGGAAACCCAATCAAAAACCGGCCCAGCTCAAACTTCGGCAAATGGGCAACGATGGCATACCGGTGCATGAACGGGTCTTTGGCGAGGGACATTGGCTTCGTCCCAGCATGGTGCAGTTTTACGGCTGTAAAAATGTTCTCGTCGACAGCATTAAAATTCTCGATTCACCGTTTTGGGTCATTCATCCTGTGTTTTGCAAAAACGTGACCGTCCGCAATGTCGAGGTCGATAGCTGGAATGCCAACAATGATGGCTGTGATCCGGATGCCTCGGTCAATGTGCTGATCGAAAACTGTATCTTCAATTGCGGGGATGATGGCGTGGCAATAAAATCGGGACGCGACCAGGATGGCTGGCGCATCGGTCAGGCCACCGAAAATGTCATCGTTCGCAATTGTACCATGAATTCCAAAGCAAACGGGTTATGTATTGGCAGCGAAATGTCCGGTAGCGTTCGTAATATTTTTATGGAAAATTGTACGGTGGGCAATGCTCTTTCGACCATCTATTTCAAATCGAATCTGGACCGCGGCGGTATGATTGAAAATGTGTGGGTTCGCGATATCACGGTAGAACGGGCTCGTGGTGCCTTTATCCGGTTCGAGACCAATTATAAAGGTCATCGTGGCAATTTCTATCCTCCAGTATTTAGGCATTTTGTGCTCGAGGATATTGCCTGTCAAACAGCGGAAAATATCGCGATTTTTGCCGAAGGGCATGAGGTGGCGCCGTTGCAGGATATTCTTTTCAAAAATATAACGGTCCATGAGGCAAAGAATAGTCTGTTTCTGAAACATGCACAGGATATTACCATGCGCAATGTGGTCATCGCGGGCGAACGCTTGCCCTTGCATCCGCCCATGACCGAAATCTCTAAAGAAGAGATGGATATGGGGTGGTAAGGTATTGGATTCAGACAGGGTGTTCTGGCCTTGCAACATTCTTGTCGGTTTTGAGCTCTATCTCTTGTGGTATGAACTCTTGCTTTTATTCACCACCAGAGCCACAGAGAAACCTGGAGCAGTCAATAGCCGCATCCAATTCGTCATGGCCACTTTGCCATGAGCATTTTCCTTTGTGGTGAAAGATCTTCAAGATTTGATTCACCACAGAGAGCACTGAGGAACGCAGAGGTTTAATGCTTTTCACCATGGAGCAGGCAATAATTTTTTTTTGTTTTCGGCTCTGAATTGCCTGCATTAAAGGGTATGCTTAAAATTGTCCATTGGGTTGCCAAAAAAGAGTTGCAAAAATGACTTTTACACGCTCTATCATTTGCGCAAAAGATCAAATATTGGATCATTTCTTCCATTACTGTATATAGAAACCGATTACCCTGAATTCCAGCTGATCCTGACTCCCTTTGATAACCGGTATTCGAATAGTTCCCTGGGGCCGGTTTCGTTGTTGCATGGCAGGCAGGTGGCCTTTGACGATAATGGAATCGCCGGGTGCACAGGTGGTTTGAGAGAGGGTCACGTCCAATTCTGACATGTCGGCTTGCGGTTCACCCAGTTTCAGCGGTTTATCCGTGTGGTTGATGAGGAGAACCTGAGCTTCGCTGGGTGATCCGGATTTCATTTCCCGGAAGGTCATAAAGTTGGGTTCAATGTCATAAGGCACCACTATTTTCCCTTTGATCTTGACCTGCAAGAAAGGCTGATTGGGATCATTGCTTTCAATGAGAATGGATTTTTGCTGGGTTCCGGAACGATTTTTCGTGTTGAATGTGGCTTTTAAATGGCCGGTCTCGTTGGGGGCCAGGTTCTCCTGCGATACCATCGCAGCGGTGCACCCGCAGCTGCTTTTTACATGCAGAATTTTTAACGTGTCATCGCCTGTATTTCTAAACTCAAAGGTATGCTCTACTATCTCATTTTGGTTAACCGTACCAAAATCATAGATCAGGGGTGAATTCATTTTTATTTGGGGTGCAGCTATCGCTGTTGAAATATAGAGTCCCAATAACCAAAATGATAATTTTTTCATGACCAGTCTCCACACATAATATTTTTCCAAAAACCTGCAACTCGTGTGCCAAGTTTTAAAATCAATAAAAACAACAAAAAATTAATATTTTGAAAAGAGAATGAGACACAAATTTCACACTCTGGCGCTCAATTTGTGCACATAGGCGTATATGGAATCTATACAAAAAAATGTTTGATGTGGTTTTTGCTTATCTTTGGTGTCGATGTTGAGTGGAAAAGTAAACAATCGTTTGGATCAATGCAAGAGATGAAAAGCTTGTACCAGACGCTG
>CAYNUX010000038.1:16125-16566 GCA_964400115.1 uncultured Cytophagia bacterium | reverse complement strand
TTCTCCCGCAATAGAAACACAAAAAAAACTGAATGTTATCGAGCAATTGTTAAAAAAAGAGTCATCTGCGCTTTTTTATAACTTTATGGTTTTGTTGATCAAAAAACGACGCCAAACTCTATATTCTCAAATTGTATTCGAAATGGGTCGCATTTTTGATCAAAGAAACAACCGCATGCGTGCACAATTGACAACCGCAATCGCTCTTTCTAAAGAAAAATTAAAAGAGATCCAATCCATGCTATCAGAACGATTCGGATCCGAGATACTTTTAGAGACGGATGTCGATTCGGATCTATTGGGCGGATGGATCGTGAGAGTCGAAGGCAAGATTATGGATGCGAGCCTGCGATCTCAGGTCAAGGCATTAACCCGTTCGATGTTTCAAAGCAAGGCCACTGCTGCCTGATTAAATCTTTGTTACGCCGGGAGCAACAAGGT
>CAYNUX010000038.1:0-16115 GCA_964400115.1 uncultured Cytophagia bacterium | reverse complement strand
GTTGTGTGAATAGTGAATTGACTGAACATGATATTTTTGAGGCAATAGGGTAACCCAAATGGAAATAAGACCAGAAGAAATTACCTCGATCCTAAAAAAACAGATCGAGCAATTCGAAAAGCAGATCAATGTCGAACAAGTCGGCCAAGTTCTGCAGGTCGGTGATGGAATTGCCCATGTCTATGGTCTTGAAAATGCAGTGGCCATGGAACTCGTAGAGTTTCCTAATGGCGTCTTTGGCATGGCCCTGAACCTCGAAGAAGATATTGTTAGCTGCGTGTTATTTGGGCAAGATCGTCTGATCAAAGAAGGTGATGTGGCCAAACGCACTGGCCGTGTGGTAGAGGTTCCTGTTGGGCCCGAGCTGTTGGGAAGGGTGGTCAATCCTCTCGGACAGCCCATTGACGGCAAAGGCCCCATAAAAGCAGAAAAAACTTTTCCGGTTGAGCGCAAAGCTCTTGGGGTGGTACAGCGACAGCCGGTTAAACAACCTCTTCAAACTGGTATCAAGGCTATCGATTCCATGATTCCTATCGGTCGTGGGCAACGCGAGTTGATCATCGGTGACCGCCAAGTGGGTAAAACCGCTATCGTTGTCGACACATTTATCAATCAACGCGATACAGACGTTGTCTGTATTTATGTTGCTATTGGCCAAAAGGCTTCTACCATAGCTCAGGTTGTAAAGACCTTTGAAGACAATGGGGCACTCGACCATTGTATCATTGTCGCCTCCACCGCAGACTCTCCGGCGCCAATGCAGTATATTGCTCCTTATGCCGGTGCGACCATGGGCGAATATTTTAGAGATAATGGTAAACATGCCGTTATCGCTTATGATGACCTTTCAAAACATGCCTGGGCTTATAGAGAAATGTCATTGCTTTTGCGCCGGCCTCCCGGTCGTGAAGCGTATCCCGGTGATGTGTTTTATCTTCATTCAAGATTATTAGAGCGTGCAGCCAAATTGAGTGAGGATTTGGGGGGTGGTTCTTTGACAGCCCTGCCCCTTATTGAAACTCAGGCTGGCGACTTTTCAGCTTATATTCCTACTAATGTCATTTCTATCACGGATGGACAGATTTATCTCGAACCCAACCTCTTTTTTGGGGGTGTGCGACCCGCTGTAAATGCCGGACTCTCGGTGTCCCGTGTTGGGGGTAATGCGCAGATCAAAGCCATGAAAAAGGTTGCAGGGGGCCTGCGTATGGACTTGGCACAGTACCGTGAACTCGAGTCTTTTTCGAAATTCGGCTCAGATCTTGACAAATCGACACTGCGTCGTCTCGAGCGGGGTAAACGGCTGGTGGAAATTCTCAAGCAGGATCAGTATCAGCCCTTATCCGTTGAAAAGCAAATCGCAATAATCTTTTTAGGAACCAAAGGTTATTTGGATTCTATACCCGTCGATCAAATTACCCGTGCAGAAAAAGAGTTTCATGCTTTTATGGATGTGAATCATTCTGACCTTCTCAAAGAAATTCATGAAAAAAAGGTGCTGGATGACGAGCTTACTGACACTTTGTCCAATGCATGCGGCGAATTCATTAAAATGTTTGTAGCGGAATAATGTATGGCAACGCTAAGAAACATAAAACGGCGAATCACAAGTGTCCGCAGTACTCAGCAGATAACCCGGGCCATGAAGATGGTCGCTGCAGCAAAGTTACGCAAAGTGCAAAACAACCTCACAAGCACCAGGCCTTATACCGATGCTATGAGAGAGATGCTGGGAAACATCGTTGCCCGGTCCGGGAAAAGTCTCAATCCGTTGCTCGAAAAAAGACCGGCACGACATATCTGTTATGTGCTGGTAACGGCAGACCGCGGGCTTTGTGGGGGGTTTAACAGCAATCTGATCAAGCGCGCCTCACGAGAACTTGAAGAGACCAAAGCTCGTAGGGTCGATCTGTTTGCAATCGGGCGTAAAGGGTACGAATATTTTAAACGCCGCGATTATGCGATCCCCCATCATCGGATCGATTTTTTTAATACTATCGAGTTCAGTCATGCTGATGAAATATCTCAAACTCTTATCGATCTCTATCTAAAGAAAGCGTATGACCGCATCTATGTGATCTATTCGGAATTCATTTCTGCGGTTCAACACGAGGTGGTTGTGCGTCCGCTTTTGCCCATCCAGCCCCAGGCTGCACAGGATCAAAGCCATATGGCTTCCTTCAAGTTTGAACCTTCACCAAAGCGTGTTTTGGCAGGGATTTGCCCGAGAAATGTCCAGATGCAAATGTGGCGCATTTTGTTGGAATCCAGTACATCCGAACTGGGTGCCAGAATGGCAGCGATGGAAGCGGCAACGGATAATGCGGAAGAGATGATTAAAGAATTGACGCTGTTTTATAATAAAACCCGACAAGCGGCAATTACTAAAGAGATCAATGAAATTGTGGGTGGTGCTGAAGCTCTTCGCGGTTAAGAGCTCTTTACACTGTCGCTGAAATCAAGATTTTGATCTTTGGAGAAAGTTTAATGAGCAATAAAGGACGCATAGCACAGATCATTGGTCCTGTTATCGATGTGCATTTCAAAGAGGACAGTCTTCCTGCAATCTATGATGCTCTGTACATTTCCCGTGATAACGGTTCTAATCTCGTTGTTGAGGTTGCTCAACATCTTGGCGAAAACACGGTGCGGTGCATCGCTATGGATTCTACGGACGGATTGCAGCGCGGACAGGATGTTATCGATACCGGTGCTCCCATCAGCGTTCCTGTGGGAAAGGGGACTTTGGGCCGGTTACTGAATGTTACCGGCGATGCCATTGATGAAATGGGCGAGATTCCTCATGAAGAACGGTGGCCTATTCATCGTGAATCACCTACGTTTGAACAAATCGATGTTCAAAAGGAAATCCTTGAAACCGGCATCAAAGTGATCGATCTGCTCGAGCCCTATAACAAGGGCGGCAAGGTGGGTTTATTCGGCGGTGCCGGTGTGGGAAAAACAGTTCTCATTCTTGAAATGATCAATAATGTGGCCATTTACCGACAGGGATTTTCAGTATTCGGTGGCGTTGGTGAAAGAACCCGAGAGGGAAATGATCTTTGGCTAGAGATGCAGGAAGCCGGAGTCATTAACAGGGAAGAATTGACCGAATCCAAAGTATCCATGGTTTTCGGCCAGATGAACGAACCTCCTGGTGCCCGCCTCCGGGTAGGGCTGTCCGCTTTGACGTTGGCAGAATATTTCCGTGACCAGGAGGGCCGTGACGTCTTGTTGTTTATCGACAACATCTTTCGATTTACCCAAGCCGGTTCAGAGGTATCTGCACTCCTCGGCCGTATGCCGTCAGCAGTGGGGTATCAACCGAATCTTGCTACGGAAATGGGGCAGCTGCAGGAGAGAATTACATCGACAAACAAAGGCTCTATTACTTCTGTTCAAGCTATTTATGTACCCGCCGATGACCTGACCGATCCGGCCCCTGCAACAACCTTTGCTCACCTCGATGCCACGACCGTTCTTAGCCGAGCTCTCGCCGAGATGAGTATCTATCCGGCTGTGGATCCACTGGATTCTACATCCCGAAACCTGGATCCGAGAATCGTCGGTGAAGATCATTACCAGGTTGCGCGTCAGGTACAGCAAGTCTTGCAAAAATACAAAGATTTGCAAGATATTATTGCCATTCTTGGAATGGAAGAATTGTCAGAAGAAGACAAGATCGTTGTTAATCGAGCTCGTCGTATCCAACGATTCTTGTCACAGCCGTTCGCCGTGGCCGAACCTTTCACAGGTTTTGAAGGTCGATATGTCAAATTGGAAGACACCGTCCGGGGATTCAAAGAAATCCTGGATGGTAGACATGACACCTTGCCGGAGCAGGCCTTTTGGATGGTCGGAACCATCGAAGAAGCGGTCGAACGAGCTAAACAAATGAGCGACTAATATATTTCTTGATCCAGACCTTGTTATGAATGACAAATCCTTTTCTCTGGAAATCATCACACCTCAACGTGTCATTTTTAATGGTGAGGTGACTCATGTCAAAGCTCCCGGACAAAATGGCTATTTTGGTGTGCTGGCCCATCATGAACCGTTTATGACAATGCTGCGCCCAGGCTCGGTTATGATTGAAAACGGTAAAGAAAAATCAGAGTTTGCAACGGCCTATGGTTTTTGTACTATTGCCAATGATAAAATGCTGATGTTGGTGGATAGTGCCGAAAAGCCTAAAGATATCGATGTGAGCCGGGCTGAAAAAGCCCGCAATCGGGCTGTCGAACGCCTGAAGAAAAAATATGATCCGGATATCGATATCCCCAGGGCTCAACGGGCTCTTGCAAGAGCGATGAATCGTCTAGATGTGGCCTGATTTTACAAATCCGCACTTTGTGGTGCGGATTTGTCTTTTATAACGGAATTGTCTGAATTCAGCTGATTCGTTAGCCCAAAAATTCTCAAGTCTCATAAAAACAACAAGAAAATAACCCCAGGTGCCTGCAGAATGGACAAATATTTACTTGACACTTGCAAAAAATCTTTATATGTTTTTTAAAATACGGCGCCGCTTACAAGGGTGCCGTTTTGATTTGTATTGTTAAGAGGATTCTCGATGATCCGCCTGTATAAAGCTGTATTTATCACTTTTTTTTATTTGAGCTCGTTTTTATTTGCTCAACAGCAACCTCAAACTCTTTTTCCTGATTCCATTCCCTTTGAGGAGCGCGTTCGGTATTATTTGAATCTTCAAACCCAGGAGACAATGAACGAACTCGTGGCCCGAGAACTGCAATTACTGCAACTGGTGCAATTGGTGCGCGAAGAAATTTCTCTTCGGGGACAAGATGCGCTTCCGGCGTTTAAACTTGTCTATGGCTTGCAAGATTCTTTGATCCGGGAATATGGGCAGGAAATGATAGAATTGATGAGTATTTATGATAAACTATCGCAGTTACAGGATATCGCAGAGTATGGAGCAGATCTTGAGGCCCTTGAGTCTATTGCCTTGGCAAAGGATAATGTCGCCAGCCTCGTCCAGGATCGCGATTTGTATACCAAAGGAATATATACGGCCGAACGCGTTGGGGGTGTTATCGATGAATATACAACAGAGATGGATACCCTGTTGGGAATTTTTGATACTTTGGAAAGATTGAAGGTTATCGCCAGAGCGAACAATGACGAGAATGCCTTGAAAGAAATTTCTGAACAGCAGAATCAGCTCTATAAAACCTTTAGCCAATGGAAAGGCATAGGACCTCTGAGTGAGGAAGATTTTATTCGCTATAAAATAGAAGCAGAAAATGTTCATAAAGTTGCCGAGGGCCTGGAAGAGACTGCCGGAGTGACAGAAGAGGAGGAGGCCCGGGAAAGCTTGAGAGATATCAAGACCCGGCTCGTACATGAACTGGACGTGGACATGTACGATATGATGATCACGGCCGGTTTCGAACGCCAAGCCTACCCTTCTGTGCCAGAGTTTATTGAATCCTGGCAGGCCGAACGCTTGATCGATGTAACGACAAAATTGACAGAGTATCAGGTTATACGCAATGAATTTTTGATCAGCGGAGATGAAAAAGCCCGTGAGAGAATGAAAACCCAACAAATCACACAGGCCTTGCTCAATTACGCAGACGAGTATTATCGCGCCTCTGAATATCAGCTGATTGAAGTGCTGGATGTCTATGGCGAGAACATCGAAGGGGCCACTGCTATTCATTTTTATATCGGCGAATGCAATACTCAACGCATGGCCTACGATGATGCCAAGAAAGAATATGAAAAAGTCCTGGAGATCGATCCTGTTGATCAATACCATGCAGAAGCTCTGGTACGGTTGATGCAGTATGCCAATGATTTTATGGGATCACAACAATTTTTTCAATACTACCAACGTTTTCTGAATGTCGCTGCCCAGGCCGAACCCTCTCTTATCACTTATGCTCACTTTCTGGCTGCAAATAAATACTTTGATAATCGACAGTTTTCAAACTGTCGAGCAGTGCTCGAGCAAATTGATAATGACAGCGATTTTTTCCTGCCTTCGCAGTTGTTGCTGGCGATCACTTTGATCAACATGAATGATTATGAAAATGCTACCCCTATATTAGAATTTTTGGCCGATAAAAACAGTTATCCCTGGACAGGTCTGAATACAGCTTATATTAGAAATACTGCTTTGATTCGGCTTGGAATGGTGTATTATGAACAGGCCAAGTATTATCAGGCACAGGATGCTTTTGCCCGTGTGTCACAGGGCTATCAAGGATTTGATGAGGCCTTGATTGCCCAAGCATGGAGCTATTTGCAGACCGGGCGTTACGACCAGGCGATTGCCTCCAGTCACGATTTGCTGAGGAATTATCTCGCATCAAACTTTACTTATGAAGCACTGGTTCTGTCTGCACATTGCCAACAGGTAACAGAACAACCCGACCAGGCGATGAATGCCTATCGATATGTGGTACGAGCCCATGAAGCAATGGCTATGCAGGACGAATTCGATCGTGAACGCGCTTTGAGCTCCGAGACTATCGATGAGCTGGAAGAAATGGAGCGAACTGCTATCGAATTCAAGCGCGAAGAGCTCTATCTTGAAATAAATATGGCTCGCGATGAATTACGTGACTTTATGGCTCAAGTAAGAGAAAAAAGCGATACAGGTACTCAACTCATACAGGATTATTACGATGAACGTATTGATATCTTGAATCATATTCAGCAACTGGATCAAGTCGTGCAATGGGGCATGGAACAAAACAGAAAAGAGGTTGTTGAAAACGCCCTAAAGCAAAAAGACCGGCTGTTAAAAGTTCTTGACACATTCCAGTCAGATCGGGATATCGTTAATACTGCTTATCTTGTCGATTATCCTTTGGCCGCCAAAGAAGCCAGCATGGGTTTCCGCAGAGATCAGTTCTCGACAGTATACCGGGATCTGGACCTCGAAAAACGACGTATTGAAAATACGTTGGATGCCTTGCAGCAGTTTCAAGATAATCAGGAACTGAATATGCATGCTCAAATGAATCTCGAGCTGTTACAAAAAGATCTCGATCAACTCAATGAGCGAATGAGCAAGTTCCATAAAGTACTCAAAGAGTCTTTGCCCGATGCCCCAAAATCTCAACTGGCCTATTGGAACGATTTCTCCGGGGTAAAGTTAAGTGAAATGATCTTTGCCGCACGTGAGGAACGCCTGGAAAAGATCGATACGTTCGCAACGAGTCTTCAAGTCATTGAAAATATTCTGCAAGACAGAAGACACGAATTGGAAAACCGTTTGGATCAATTCGAAGATCAAATTCGGGCTCTACAACAACGTCTAATGGATAGAAAGATACAACTCGAACAGATGGAACGGCAGACCTACTTTGACAAGCATTATTTTGACACACGCGTTACAGAAGAAGAAGATTGGGAGTCTCGACTCCGGCAACTTTTGCAACAATAGTCTGTGCCTTGCCGTTATTTATCTCATCATATCTTGTTTTTAGGAATTCTTTCATGGTAAAAAGAATCAGATCATTTGTTGTGCATTTTAAAAGATCCGGTCTATTGATCGTGATTGTTTGTATGTTCCTCATTTCTTTATCCCGGGGACAAAATGTCACGTCTGATCTGAGTGAAACCGTGGCGGATAGCGGATTCAGGCAGTTCTCACTCGATGAACTGGAGCGGTTTCGTACCCATTACACCCGCGAGATCACTCGGCTGGAGGTTGAGCGGTCTGATCTTCTCGAACAGGGAATCAGAGATGCAGAACTGTTTCTTGCTCATAATCCAAACAGTGAAACTGCAGATCGTGTCATGATGAGATTGGCCGAGCTTTATTACGAGAAAACCCAGGCGGATTTTCAGGAAGCCATGACCGAGTTTGACCGAATGTATTCATTGTATGAGCGAAATCAGATAGATCAACCCCCTGCAGAACCGGAAAAAGATCTTTCGAGCTCTTTGCACATGTACGCCTCGATCATTGAAGAGTATCCAGGCAGTTCGTATGTCGACGATGCATTTTATAATATTGGCTTTCTCTTGGAAGAGAGCGGCCATCTTGATAGCGCTTTTACTTTTTATCAAAAAACATTGGCCGAGTTTCCCAATACCGATCTTAAACCTGATTTGTTAATGCGTGTCGGAGAATACTATTTCAATCCACCCAACAATCAGGTCGAGACGGCGATCGAGTATTACAAACAGATACTAGAGTTCGCAACCAGTCCGCGTTATAATGAAGCCTTGTACCGCCTGGGGTGGAGTTATTATCGGTTATCTCAATACGATCGAGCGATTTCTTATTTTACTTTGCTTGCAGATGATGTGTACCATACCAGACAGTTCGATCCTGAACGAAAATATACCAATCCTTCTCTTGTAGAAGAGTCTGTGGAATATATCGGGCTTTCATTTTTGGAAATGGGTGGTCCTGATGCCGCTATAAATTATCTTCGTGAGATCGGGGGCAGAACTTATGGTGTCGATATTCTCGAACGCATGGGTGACGCTTATATGCGCGAGAAAGAAGATTATACACTGGCCCTTCGAGCATACGAACTTTTACTTGAAGACTATCCCGATGTGGGTATTGCTCCGCAAGTTCAAAATAATATTGTACTGTGTCTTCGGCGACAGGAAGAAGATGCTTTGGCATTTCTTGCTCGAGATCTTTTGTATACCCGTTATCATAAAGGTACCGAATGGTGGGAAAAAAATACCGATGAACAAGTCAGAGAAATGGCATATGTCCTAACGGAAACCGCTCTGCGGGATAATATTTCATGGTTACTCAATTCCGCCCAGGAACAAGATCGTCAGGATATCTATTATCAGGCAGTGGTGGAAAGTGAAAAATATTTGCACTCTTTTCCCTCGGATTCGAGTACTCCCCTGATACACTGGAACATGGCCCTGACCCTGGATACAAAGTTGCAGCAACAAGAACGGGCTTTTGACGAGTATCTCAAAATCAGTAATCTTTACTGGGATTCACGGTATCAGCGTTTTGCCGCCAAAAATGCGGTCGCTCTGGCACGAGATGCAGCAGTGAAGGCCATTGCAGCAGCTGAAGAGCAAGCCGCAAAAGAAGAACCTGTGAGTATTGCCGAGCTGAGCAAGGAAGCAGAGTTGGAAGGGACTGAAGGATTTAATTTTCGGGAACGTATGAAATTACAACCGACCCCTTTGAGCGAATCTGAATCGCGGTTGGCCACAGCCTACGATAATTTTATCAAGCTCTTTCCGCATGACACTGAAACTCCGTTATTTTTGGCAAATGCCGGCGCTCTATATTACCGACATAATCAATTTCGCAATGCCTTGAAATATTTCAAGACACTGCTGATACATTTTCCCGGTTCTGATCAGGTTGCTCAGGCACGATATGCAATCATGGAAAGCTATTTTGGCCGCGGTGATTTCCGCTCATCTGAGATTATTTCCAGAAAAATTATTGAAAGCAATGCCAACGAAGAAATTCGTTCCCGGGCCCGACGTCGGCTGGCAGAATCTATTTTTCTCAGTGCCGAAGTCCTGGCCGAGGCGCAAAAGCATCTTGAGGCTGGTAATGAATATCGTCGAATGGTTAAAGAAACTCCCAGAAGCGAGTTTGCCGATCTTGCCCTATTCAATGCCGGGTTAGAGTATGATAAAGCCAAAGAGTATAACCGTGCTATCGATACCTATACATATCTTTTGGCCAGTCATCCGAACTCTGGCTATATTTATGATGCGCAAAATAATCTCGCCTTCGATTATGCTGAAGTCGGGGATTTTCGTAATGCCGCCCTCGTATATGAACGGTTGGCTACGATCCATCCGGATACGGCTCGAGCCCGGGATGCGCTCTATAATTCCAGTCTCTATTTTGCTCAGGCAGAGGATTGGGAAGGTGGTATCCGGGTAAACAAACTGTTCTTGCAGCGGTTCCCTCGGGACGAGGCCGCCGACGATCTGGCTTTTGAAATAGCAATGTTTCGACGAGAATTGAATGAATTCGAACAGGCTCATGAAGCCTTTCTGGAATTTGTCCAGCGTTATCCAGAGAGCCCATTTGTTATCGAAGCCCATTTTCGCCGTGGTAATTATCTCAGAACCCAGGATGAGCCCTATAATGCCATTATCGAATACCAAAAGGCCTTGCTAAAGAGTGAGGACTTTATCCAGCAAGGCATTGCACGAAATGATTATTTCGCAGCAGAAGCCGAATTTGCACTGGCCCAGGTCAAATTGGAACAATTTCACGAAATTCAGTTTATCCTGCCCGAGGCCGAACTGAGTCGCAAAAAAGAGCGGAAAAAAGATCTGCTCCTCGAGATCGTGCGTCATCTTCGGGGTGTTACAGAGTATGGTACATTTAGAGTGTATGAAGCTTCTTATTTGATCGGACAAACATATCAGGACTTTGCTCAGACATGGGCGGGTCAACAACTCCCCGAAATGGAAACCACCAGAAAAATTGTTGCCCAAAAAGAAGTGAATGATGCGGCCAGAGAACTTTATGAGCGGTCTGCTACCTCTTATCGCAGTACGATCAAAGGATTAGCTGATCTCCTCGATACCTGGGCAATAGCTTTGCGTCAGGAAGAACAACTCGACCCAACAGTGAGCATGGATAGCCTTGCGGCCGTTACTCAGGACAGTATCTTAAGAATCGGATCAAAATGGATCGATAGATCGAAAAACCGTTTAACACAAGTGAATTATGAGATTGCGGATATCTCTCTCGAAACAGCCCATGCGGTATTGCAAGCCCCCCTTCCCGGAGGATTGGGCGATTTTCCGACACTTGTTTATCGGAAACGGGTTGTTGATCTTGCTGTAGCCCCGCAAATCACGGAAACTCGAGAGGTTTATTTACGCAATCTTGCACAAGCTGACAGCTTTGATATCGACTCCCAATGGGTCGAATTGAGTAAGGAAAAACTCGTATCCATAGAACAAATGTTAGCAAACTTGTATTCTGGGCTCGCCATGGATGGGATAGAGCTCTTGCACCAAAAATATGATAGATATGGCACATTGGTTTTTAGTGATATGGAATTTGGCGCTGTTGTGAATGATTTGCAATCTGTTTCGGATGATATAGCCAACAGTCTTGAATTCTGCGAGCAGAGCTTTGATAGTTCAATGACACAGTACGATCAGAATCTGCAATTGATATCTCAATTGGATCTGGAAGAAAAATATATCAAAGCCAGTAGCGATTCTATGCTTTCTACAGCTCTTGATTTTGCATTGTTGAACGATTCCCTGAGTATAGAGGCCAAACAATATGCTGATCGCGCGAGGGATAGGTTTTTGAAAACCACTGATCCTCTGTTGGAAGAAGGACTGTTTACGTTTGAAAGCAATTATTTCGCCTTGCGGGATCTCGAGTTATCTGTGTTGGAACATGGATATAAAATGGCACAAAAGTATGACAATGAATCTATTTTCGCGGAAAATATCACTTTGCAGCTGGTCCGGTTCGACCCTGAACAGTACGCCGGACTTGTGGGTCTCGAGATCAAAGAATCGACATTCATAACAGATACCACTTGGAAGACCAGTTCGACCTATTTCGAAGGCTGGACCTTACCCACATTTGACCAAACCGTTTGGCAATTCGCTTCTATTGTACCAAATGTGACATCTGAATTGGGTCAACCTATCTGGTGCTACACAAGACATGATACCGTTGTGGTCGTTGATTCAATAGAGACCATTGAGGTGTATTATGAGCCAGTAGATGAAGCTTTTTTCCGTAAAGAATTTACCGTTAACGGTCTGCCCGTAGCTTGTGAAATCTCTTTCGTTGCTGATGAGGTGTTGAATTTGTACTTTAATGGAGATCTCATTACACGTATAAGAGATACAGCTGCCAATGATTCTGTGGTCGTTATCGACTTGTCTGAGCTGCTTCTCGATGACAAGAATACAATTGCCCTGGAAGTACGTGATGACCGCGAAAACAAAAAAGGGTTGCGGTCACAGGTCACTGTCAAAAGTTTGCCGGGATGGCGTGAAAAGGTGGAAATGCTCAGGCCGGAATTGGCCAGCGATAAAGTCAAACAAGACTTGTTGATCGAAAAAGGCCGAATACCCTGATAAGGAGTGTTTTGATGATGGTTCAGAAGATATTGATTTTGTTGTTTTTTCCATTAATCTTATATGCACAGCAAACCGCCGATACGACTGTTCGTGCAGACACGGCTGACACTCTACAAGGAGTTTTGGTCGGCGACAAGCCTGTTCAAGAGGTAGAATTTACAGAGCACATTCTTGAAACAATCCGGATTGAGGCTGAGGTTGAAAAACCAAGTGTGATGCTCATTCCGAGCAAAGCAGAAACACCTGTGGAAACATTGCCTTTTCCTGAGCGTTCTTTTGAGAACGAGCTGACAGCCAAACCGGATATCATTTTAAATTATGGAAAAGAGCTGGAAAGTACCAAACGCATACAAAAATATAAAAAATCCCTTGAAAAAGAAGACAAATAAAAATATATTCGTTGATTGAGAAATTTAAAATCCTGGTGGTCATATAGGGAGGTACCCATGTCGGAAATTCTAAGAAATTTTAGCCCGGATGTCGCTGGCTGGCAATTTATGTGGATTTTATTGATCCCGGCCGCTTTTACCATAGCTATAGCCATTGAACGCGCCATCTATATCTTGGTTAAAAGTGATATCAATGCCGATACGTTTATGAAAAAAATCACCCAACTGGTTCGCGCTGGAGAGGTCAAGGAAGCACTGAATTTATGCGAGCGAGCTAAAGGAAGGGCCCTTCCCCAGGTCGTGAGCTGTGGATTGCGTGCCGTTGTAGACAAGGAAGAAGTCGATTTTAGAACTATTCAAAATTCAGTAGATGAGGGCATGCTAGAGGTTATCCCTAAACTCGAAGAAAGGACACATTATTTGGCCATGTGGGCCAATGTCGCCACCTTGATCGGGCTTATGGGGACGATTTATGGTCTTATTCTGGCATTCAGGGCTGTTTCTGCACCAGGAATCGATCCGACCGAAAAAGCTCGTTTGCTTGCAATGGGTATCTCTGCTGCCATGAACACTACCCTGTCTGGTTTGGCTATTGCCGTACCCGCTACTTTGTTCCACAGTTTTATACTAAGCAAAACAAAAAAGATCATCGATGAAATCGATGAACACACAGTCAAATTAATTAATCTGTTGACGGGGAATCGTTAAATATGGCGTATCGTCCTTCAAAAAGAAGTAGCCGAACGCTTGATCCACTTTCGGTCAACATGTTTCCGATGATGAATTTGATGGTGGTTCTGATCCCGTTGTTACTCTCTACGGCCTCGGCCATCAAGATCGGAATCATTGAATTGAATTTGCCACGGGCAACCGGTGGGCCGTTGACCGAGAGTGGTGTGCCGCAAGAGACCCAACAAAATCTCGATTTAACGGTGTCGATAACACAAGAAGGATTTTATCTCTCCAGTTCACAAGCTGTTCTCCAGGGAGAAGAAGGTGAAGGCCCAACGGTTTCCCTGACTGCAGACGGAGAGTATAATTTTGCCCGGTTAAATGAGATGCTGTTGGAAATCAAGCGTAAAATAGCAGCTGGTCCTGCAGATACAAAACGTATTATTATTCAGGCAGAACCTGATATCGACTATCAAACCTTGGTCTCAACCATGGATGCAGCACGATCAGCACAAGTGGATGAGGATACTGTGGCTGAGCTTTTTCCGGAAGTAACGATCAGCGCGGGTGTGTTATAAATTGAGCAAGGAGCTCTTATGGCGTTTATTCCTTCTCGAATCAAAAAGCATGAAACTACTCCCAAAAGAGTGGCTTTAAATTTGACATCCATGATGGATATGTTTACCATCATTTTGGTGTTTCTCTTAAAGACTTATTCCACGGAAGGGCAGCTGATACATCCTTCCGATAATTTAACTTTGCCGATATCCACCACACAAAATGCACCTGAAATTGCCTTGGATGTCATCGTTTCGCGAGAGTGGATCATGGTAAACAATGAACCCGTTGTACGACTCGAACAAGTCAATTCTCAGACTGGTCTCGTAATTGAGTCTTTGAGTACCGTTTTGGAACAATTTGCCCGTGAAGCTAAACATATGGAAGAAATGTATGGTGTACCTTTTTCGGGCAAAGTCACTATTCAGGGGGATAAAAAATTGCCGTTTCGAACATTGTTAAGAGTGATGGCCACTTGTGGACGTTCGGAATATCCGAATATGAGGCTAGTCGTTTATCAGGAACAGACCTAGTCAATCGATAATATTTGAAAATTGGGAGGTTGATATACCCATCGCAGCCATTCCAAACGAGTTTAAAAAGAAACCCCTGGATGGATTCGACCGTACATTTTTGATTATCCTTTCTGCTACTTTTTTTTTGGAAATCGTACTTGTCGTCATATCTATAATTAATCCACCAAAACCCATAGCGGTTCATTTGGGGGCTCTTGAATCAATAAAACATCAATATGCTGAAACGGTTTTGCAGCGGGATACCCTGCCCGAAGGTAATCTTTTGCAATTCCCTGATAAAGCCCTGACAGCTGACGCAGGCGTTGGCGCTCCAAGTGGCGCCACGCTGGAATTGGATCAAACGCAGACTCTAGGTTCTGATGCAAGTCAAACAGCCGAAGGATCTGGGCCGGACGGCGGATCAGCCCAGCCAACTCGTACTGGTGACACACAAACATCAGCCAGAGGCGGCGGTGTATTGACGAGCAGAAGCGACAGAGCTGCCGGAGGACAAGCTGTAGAGTCACAAGTGTCTTCTGAAGGAATCCTGGGTCTGTTCAACTCTTCCCGGAGTTCAGGCAAAGATCAAACGTTAAATGAAGTCTTGAAAGAAGATGTGGAAACATCTGGCGCTGCCCTGGAACGATCTATGGCGCGGGCTCGAAGCGGAAGCGGCGGGCCCGGCACCGGTGCTTCCGGATCGGGTAGTGGTCGCGCTACCACTGATGTACGAGGAGGCCGGGCAACTACCACGGGTAGTATCGATGATCGGGTGAGTGGCCCAGGAGGAGGCATTGGCGGATCTGGTCTAAAAAAACAAACCGATCTCATGCAAATGGATCTGACACCTTTGACCTCTTCGGAAGATTCACAGTCAGCAATCAAAGATGCCATTAAATTAGGGGGTCGAGATCCGAATCTCGTGGCTTCGGTCGTGTTTGGTCATAGTGCAGCTATTCAATATTGTTACGAGCGTGAATTACAGCGAAATCCTGAATTAAAAGGAAAAGTATCCGTTAGATTTACTATATTACCTGATGGCAACGTGTCAAATCCTGCTGTCATTTCCTCTACTCTGGATAACGAACGGGTAGAACGATGCATACTCTCCAGAATCAGCCGTTGGGATGACTTTGGGGCTATCGATTCGGCATTGGGCAATGCGACTTTTCGCCAAGTCTATACTTTTGGCTATTGATCTCTTATGTTCTTGATCGACCCCAAGCGAATACCTCCTGATCGAGTTTCACTGAAAAAATCCTGCAAGGTACCCTTATGAAATGGAAAAGAACACATACGTGCGGTGAATTACGAAAACAACATGATCAACAAAGTGTCGTATTGATGGGCTGGGTTGATCGCTGGCGCGATCATGGAAATTTACTATTTGTCGACCTGCGGGATCGCTATGGAATCTCCCAGATAAAAATAGATAGTGGCTCAGAGGCGTATGCAGAGGCCAAGCGCATGCGTGGCGAATTTGTTGTTGCATTCAAGGGAACGGTTTCTTTGCGTCCGTCAGATATGATCAATTCTCAGCTACCAACAGGGGAGGTCGAACTGGTTGCTACAGAGTGTGAGGTTTTGAATAGTGCTGACACTCCTCCCTTCCAGGTCGGAACAACGATTAATGCTTCTGAAGATATGCGTTTGCGTTATCGTTATCTGGACTTGCGCAATCCCAAGATGCAGAACAGACTATTGGTCAGGCACCGCGTTGCTCAAATCGCCCGTCAGTATTTGAATGAGCAAGATTTTGTGGAAATCGAAACCCCCTTTTTGATGAAGAGCACACCAGAAGGAGCAAGAGATTATTTGGTGCCAAGCCGTATTTGGCATGGGAGATTCTATGCATTGCCACAGTCTCCGCAGACATATAAACAGTTGCTCATGATTGCCGGGTTTGATCGATATTTTCAAATCGTCC
>CAYNUX010000037.1:0-16736 GCA_964400115.1 uncultured Cytophagia bacterium | reverse complement strand
TGTATGCCGCCCATGCCCATGGGCGGAAAATAGTAACTAATGAATAGCACTCGTTTCACACCCACTCCGGCAACTCTGGATTGTATCGATTCGATTGAATTCTAAAACTCGGCAGGTCACGCATTCCTCTGATTCTTGCATCCTCTGATTGTCATACAAGATAGCAGTTCATGGGGACAATTGCAAGAGGAGGAATTAAGGTCGAAAAAGATATTCGGTTTTGACGTGTTTTATGCTCTTGAAAATATTCTCTCGTGCACCGGGATAATCTTTTTCGATTTTTTGCATCAGTTCTTTGATATACTGGCGTTTGCTATGACCATCAGTGGGGCACTGCTGATCGATGACAGGGATTTCTTTTTGGTGCACAAATCGCTTGATTTTCTCTTCTTCGGTAAAAAAAAGAGGCCGTACAATCGTAAATTTGCCCTCCAAAAGTCTCATCACAGGCAAAAAACTGCTGATTTGACGACCAAAGACAATATTCAACAGCAGTGTTTCCGCGACATCATTTTTGTGGTGACCGAAAACCAGTTTCTGCGCCCCCAATTCATTACCCAGTTGGAAAATTTTCTTACGCCTCAGACGTGAACAAACAAAACAGGGATTTTGCTTCATATCTTCTCTGTGGCTATAGGGACCGATATTGGTTCGTTCGATTCGGTAATCCAGCTGCAAATGCTTAAAATAATCCTCAATCATGCGACAGCGTTGATTGGCCTGTTCACCGAACCCCATATCCACATATGCGGCAGTCAGTCGCAAGTCTTTGGCATAGATGGTATAGCGATTCTTTAGCAAATGGGCCAGTGCCATTGAATCAGCTCCCCCTGAAACAGCGATAATGATGTGATCACCATCGCTGAACATTTTGTTTTCCCAAACAGCTTTATCGATTCTGGAACAAATTCGTTTCTCTAATCCGCTCATAGCTATTCCAAAGCACTGCTATCAAATCCGGATTCTCCTTCACCGATCAATTTTCGCAAGCGTTGTAAAAATGCTTGTTCCTTTTCAGGTTCGCCATGTACACTTTTCCCTGAGATATTACTCGCTTGCAGCAACTCTTCGTATCCGATCTGCAGCAATCCCTCTTTGAGATGCGTCAATCCCTTGGCATAGAGAATCGATGCCATCAGAGACTTGTTTTCAAACTGTTTGGCAATGGCCAATGCGCGGTCATAGTAACTCTGAGCCTCTGCCCAACGCCGCTGTTGAGCCCTGAGATCTCCGAAATTCACCGAACATCTCAATATATTTTCCAGGTTACCGCATACATCTTCCAACCTCAGCGCCGATTCAAAGCGCAACTGGGCATCCACCCACTCTTCCATCTGGTAATAAATGGCCCCAAGATTATTGTCCACTTTGGCCAATCCACAAGTATCCGCAAGCATTTCCATATAATCAGCAGCTTTCAAAAAATAGTCTTTGGCTTTATCCAACTCGTTTAATTTAAAATACAGAGTCCCCAGTTGAAAATAGGCCCGTGCAATAGCGGGTTCGATACGCAGTTCCAGTACCAGCTCGAGGTTTTTTTGATACTGTTCTATTGCATTTTGCCAGCCTCCGGCTTTAATCGATTTTTCGGCCTGAAAAGCCAATTCTTCGGCCTTTTGATATTGAGTAGCACCATCGGCGTGGGTATTGGATTCGGATACATCCGGTGACCTGGGCAATTCCATGCCTGTCCACCCCAAACGACCCGACGCGAGTTTAACTTGCGTCAATACCTGCTGAAAAGCCACTGTTCTACCCACGTCTCTGAGATGCCCGGCCAGCATCAATCCTACGACAACGAGTCCTTTGTCATTTTCGGATTTTTCAAACTGATTCATCGCCTGATATAAAAGTCCTTCTGCACGCGGTGTTTTTGCATAGATATCCGCCATATTGGCATGAATCCACGCTTTGAATGAAACCGGAGACAAGGCCAACGCCCGCTCATATGTCTCCACCAGTTGTCCGGGAACGAGAGCCGTTATACTGGCTTGCCTGTAAATCCGGTGTTGTTCCACAGCCAGGCCAAATACAAGGGGCATGAGCTCTGCCGGATATTCGCTCAGTACATGGTTGAGATCCAGGTTGAGCTCTTCCATTGAATAATTCAAATACCGCGCAAAAACCACCTTGAAATATGACAAGAGGGTGGACTTTTTGATGCCATCGTCTATCCGGAGCAACCCATCGACCGGCGGCACAAAAGGAGAAACCAGGTTCGTGTCTGCAGGCCAGAAAGAGTGCGCCAGTACCAGGCCAAATGAATTCTTTTTGTTCAGCCGAATCATATAGTTGCCCGAATGATCCTCAGTACCGGAGAATTCCTCAAACAAAAGCGTTCCTTTATGGACGTCAGAAACCATTTGATCAAAAGAATGTAAAAGCTCGCGTAAAAGTTCATGAGAGGAATCGACGCTTGTATCCGAAACAATTTCAATGACCAGGGGGCCAGACAAAGCTTGCAGTGAAAAACCAATTACAAATATGAAAGTGAATATCCAAACCGAAAGAGCGTTTTTCAGCTGCAGGGCTAAGGTTGCTCTACTCATGTTTAATATCCTCATAGAGTTAAATTCCCAATTACTTGTGGGGCATCCTGCTATATGCATAAATGATGCCATTAAGCAACGGGAAGTCGTATAAGAACGCTCATACCCGAAGGTACAATGGGCTTGGCCTCAAATGATGCCTTTTGACCATAATGATGCCATAGAGTCTCTCTGACCCGTTCGTACAGTTTTCGCCTTCCTTTTTCACCCCCTTGCTCACGAGGATCAAAATTTTCGCTGGTATCCCGGACTTCGATAAACAGACTGGAATTTTCTATTTTTGTTACAATTAAAATATCTGTGGTATCGGCATGATTTTCCACGCCGAACCGAAATGCTGCTTCTATCAACGGCTGTAACAACAAACTTGGAATTTTGATTTCGTGACTGTCTGTCTGAATTTCATAAGAGTTCTTGAATCGGTTATCCAGTCTCGCTTTTTCAATGGCCAGATAAAGATCTACACACTTTAATTCATGTCCCAACAGTGTAAAAGGCTCTCGCTTGACTTCCATAATGGCTCGCACATATTCCGCCAATTTTTCGATCGTCCGGCGCGCTTTATCCGCATTAATGTCCATCAGAGCCGAAATATTATGCAAAGTATTAAACAGAAAGACCTGACTGATCTGCACGATCTGCAACGTCGAAAACAGGTCGGGCTCTTTACGCATTTCTTTGATGGGACGCAATAATTGAGGTAACCATTCCAAAGCAATAAAAGTTCCCACCGCAGCAACGATACCTCCGAGCAGGCCTGCAAACCATGAATCGGTAAAGAGTACTGCAAAGGTCCAGGCCATCATGATACCCAATATAAGAGATAAAATTTTATAGGGTTTTAATTTCACTATCGCCTCCCAAACAGATTAAAGTATCGACATTCAAAGGCAATTCTCCCTTATAGTGAACCATTAACAAGGGGGCAAACTGTTTCACACCAAACTGTGGAGAATAGACACCCCATTCGTGTTGTTCGTGCCACTCTGGTTGCAGTTCCTGATCAGAGTTTACACGAAAAGACAACGAAAACCATTCGAATCTTGCCAATAATGTATCGCGCTTAAACGTATAGTGCCCATCGGGTGAAAAATGATAGAGAATAATGACCTCACCGGCTTGGGAGCCAGAAATCTCGTCCCGGATAGTCCAGCAGTTATTTCGATCGTAAGTTATGGTGCGCCGGTGTTTGACCGGCTGACCGGCATATTCATTGATCTCTGCTTGTGCGACCAGATCTTTCGAGTCATCTGCTTTGAGGAACCGGGGTTCAACACGATAGCCCCATTGAAAGGGGCCCGCGATCTTGCACTGACTGACGCCGTTCCACACCATTGTATTGTGAGCCATGGTCGATCGAAAATAGTCGCGTTCCTTTTTGGCTCCCAGATAAAGCCAGGTACCCGAATCCACCAGTACCGGTTGCCCGCCGACAGACAGCCAGACGCTCAGGGCATCGGCATGTCCGTGAGCTGCCAGCTTGCCCAGGCCCAAAGAACCCGCATCAAAAACCATATGCTGATTATGCTTGTCATGACTGACATCCATAATCGCATAGCCCGCTTGTGGCCATTGAACGAGCCGTTGCCCAGAAGAAATAATCTTTAGTTTTGACAGATTCCCGCCGCTTAGCCACCAGGCAGCTTGAGATTCAGATTGCAAGAGTACAGATCGACAGAAAACCGGAACAACCTGGGCTGAGGCCCATAACAGCTCGGTGTTGGGGTTCACAGAGTTTTCTGACAAACGAATTGCGATACCACCATCCTGATCCCCGAGATCAGGAGCGTTATTTCGGTCATCGCATATCGTAACCAGTGCCTGAGCCATCTTTTGCAGACGTTCGGTCGTTTGGTCATTCAAGTCATCATCAACTCTCAAGAGGGCAAAATGGGCCAATAAACCATACCACAGACCATAACGATGATATCCTGTTGCTTGTTCAAGGGTCCATCCCTCGGGTGTGGTTTGACGGATCAACTCGTGCTCGATCAATCGTTTGCCGGTTTCATGCCATTGACCGGACTTTAGCAGCTCTGGAAAAAAAACGCCGGCATATAACAATCCCAACCCTTCGCCGATGAGATGGTTGTTGGCAGCGGAGTATTTGGAAAAAAACCGTTCGATGAAAAGGGCTTGCATGCCGATAACCTGGATAATCTGACCATAGAGGTTCGCGTCGAGCAAGGGAGAGGTTCGTATCCAATAAAGAGTCCATGTCCAGGAGACGATTCGTAATGCCATTTCCAGGGGGCTGATCCAATTGATTCCCATATGTACCGGATTATGATCCAGCCAATGCCGCCAAAACGACAGCAGATGGCGGACATACAATTCGTCTCGGGTCAGCCAATAAGCTTTTGCCAGGGTCATAAAATCCTGGTGCCGGTTAAGCTCCCAGGGATATCGCACTTCACTTATATCACCTTGGTTCCAGATATCGATATCATGCCAAAACTTGAGAGGCACAGAAGAACCGGACAGCACATCGATGTGCCAATCCACTTCTTTATCCATGGTCACCCGTCGATCCAGAATATCGAATCGGTTTTTGACCAGATCATTCGCTTTGTCAATACAAGCACGAGTCCATTGCGGATGACCCTCTGCAAAGGTCGATCTCAGTCGTGTTATACCGTTCCCCCAGGGCGCATAAAGACGCTGCCGCAAAGCAGCCAGATTCTCTTCAGGGGATTCGTGGGGACAAACCGTAGCTTCATAAAGCCGAATCGTTCGCTCGGGATCCATGCGCTGTTGCCAGGTGCGAAACTCTTTTTGTAAACGATATAAAAGCTCCATGGGATGCATAGCAAGGACACGCTTTATTTTCATTGTTTTCATTATGATTCTTCTCTTCGGCTTTTCTTTCGGGATATCAGGCTGGCGCGGGTAATGGCATGCTTGCCGAATTTATCCCTGACATTGTCCATCAGCGACTCTATACTCTTTTTCTGTGGTGTGGAAGAAAAAAGATCGAGCTGTAAAGTGGATTCGGAAAAATTGGACACACTGACCCCTAACAGTCGTACCGCCTTTTCATCACGGTCAAACTCTTTGTATAGATTCCAAATGCAGGGCCAGATATCATCCGAACGCTGGGTAAAGAACGACAAAGTCCGGGAACGCGTAAACGTCGAAAAATCGGCAAATCGGATCTTGAGCGTGATGGTGCGGCCCTGATAGTGATGCCTGCGCAACTCTCTGGCCACCTCGTCGCAAAGAAAAAGCAACGTACAGCGGATGGTTTCTTTGTCAAAACAATCGGTTCCAAAGGTGGTCTCTTTGCTCGTGGATTTGGCCGGATCACCACCATGTACCGGACGTTCATCCTGTCCCTGTGCCAGCATCCAAAAATGATGACCCGATTTTCCCATGCGCCTTTCCATCTCCTCTGCCGGTCTCGCCGCCAGATCACCCAACGTACGAATACCCATTTCATGCAACCGGGGCAGGGTTTTAGGCCCCACCCCCCACATTCTCTTGATATCCAGAGGAGCCAGAAAAGACTCTACCTTTTCAGGTTCGACAATGACCAGGCCGTCGGGCTTTTGCAAATCCGAAGCAATTTTGGCAATAAACTTGTTCGGTGCCACACCCACCGAGGCGGTGAGTCCGGTTTCCCGAACGATCCGGGTCTTGAGATCCATAGCCGTATCCCGCACAGAGCCGTGAAATTTCCAGGTCAAGCTGATATCGATAAACGCCTCATCGATACTCAAAGGCTGCACATCCGGAGAAAAATCGTACAAAATATTCATGATCTGGCGGGAAACCTCGGAATAACGCCGTCCGCGAGGCGGCACAAAAACAGCATGCGGACACCGTTTATAAGCCTGGGCAATGGGCATGGCAGAATGAATACCATACTGGCGCGCTTCATAGCTACAGGTAGATACGACTCCCCGGCCTTGTCCCTTGCGGGGATCAGCCCCAACCACAACGGGCTTGCTCTGCAGCTCTGGATTATCATGTTGTTCAATGGCTGCGAAAAAGGCATCCATATCCACATGTAATATGACGCGGCTTGTCATATCATGAATCCATACAAATTAATCTCCCTGCGGAAAAAGGGTTGTGATCTCTGTCATAAAGTGATCAACTTTTGAACGGCACGATGGCCAGTTGGTGTAGGGTTTTACACTCAACAAGCAATCCCTGTTGCCCGTGATCATGCGGGATAAAAACACGCCCTCATTGACCAGACAGAGCACAGGCTTTTTCAATGAAAGCGCATAGCCAATTTCATACCCCACGCCCAGAGACGGTCTCGACACTTCGGCGATCATGGCATGGCTCTGCGACAACCATTCGATATCCCGCTGATAAATCTGTTCCGGCGTCAGCGACGACTCTATATGTAAAACGTCATCAGCCGCCACATGTTCTGTGGGAACGGTATGCCCCCGTTCTTTTAAATGGTTTACGATATTTTGATACATCCTGATAAATTCCCTGCCGCCAGAGATCGAACCTGCGAAATAGATCTGCATATCATGATTCCGTTTTTGTGACCAGGATATAAGAACGCACACCCTCTTTGATTTTGCCGGTGAGCCAGTTTTCCAGACCCAGCTTTTGACTGAGTTTATAGCACCAGAGCGTGCCGGTATGGACAAAACGTTCATTCCAACGCTCGAATCTTTGCGAACGAAAGATCCGGTTCATTGCACGGCCGCTCAGCAAAATTGCGGCCGGAATTTTTGCTGCATACTTTATCTGTTTTTCCAGGGTGCCGGTTTTTATGGCTTGTAGCCCTGCCTGCTCGCTCAAGGCGCGTAGTTCATCGGGACGATAGGCAGTATGAAAACAGCCTTTTTCACAATCACAGCCGATCCCATATTCCTGCAAGGGACCCAGATCAATCCATTTTGGTTTTTGACCACGATAGTTGGGGGTCGTGATCAAGGCTGTTCCACCGGGTTTGAGAACCCGGGCTATGCTCGCGAACACCTTTTCAGGATTCAGACAATGCTCCAGAACCTCGCTGCATAAAACGTGCTCGAATGAATTTTCTGCAAAACAATCGAGATTTTCCGCATCTGCCATGGCCAGATGCAATTCGGTTCGCTTTTCGATCTTTTGCAACACCGGCAACGACAAATCCACACCGAATCGCTCTCCGCCTTTATAGGCATGCAAATACATACCCCGGTTACACCCCAGATCGAAAAGGCTGCCTCGCCAGTCGACAATGACATTCATCACAAAGCGCTTGCGCAATCTGCCGCGCAAGGTTTGATAGACAAGGTCCTCTTCCTGATATCTCTCGCCCACCTGCTGATAAAAGTCATAAAGCGCTTCTTTGGGTTCTGTCACTGTGTTTCCTCAGAATATTTTCTGTTCCTTTTTAGAATCCGTTTTACCGTATTCATCTCATCGCTTTCAAAAAATCCGACCGCAAAAAGCAAAAACGGAAAAAAGATCACCAGACCCGTTTTATATAACAGACTGGTGCTGATGGCGGCACTTTGACTGCCGACAAACAAGACAAAAACAACGAGACCGAGTTTGAGTAGCCGTCCCCATTCATATTCGATATGATAGAGTTTTTTGGCTACAAAATATAAAGAGACGGCCATGATCACATATGCGACCAGACGGGCCCATCCGGCAGCCATCATTCCAAATTGGGGGATAAACATAAAATTGACCGCCAGATTCCCCAACATGCCGGCTATGGTGATAAAGGGCAGCACCCTGGTCTTTTTCTCCAGATAGATACCGATCAAAAAGTTGACATAGGCGGCATAAAATACATACGAGAGCATGATCACCGGCACCACGATGGTACTGTCCCAGTATTGCTCTCCGACCAGCGACCATTGCCCCACAGACAGCCGTACAATGTCATTGATGTAAACCGATAACACCAAAAACACTGCCAGGCACGCAAGCATGACATAGGTAAAGACCTTGCGAAAAATTGCTTTGGCATTTTCCTGCTTTGAGGTCGCCAGGAAATAGGGATGCCAGGCAAACCGGAACGCAGCCACAAAAAGGGACATGAACATGCCCAGCTTGACCCCGGCATTGTACAACCCTGCGGTTTGTATATCTGCCAGATGCTCCAAAAGCGGACGGTCGATGGTATCCATGATGACAACAGAAAGCGTGGAAGGCAGATAAGGGAGTCCGAATGACAACAGTTCTTTCAATGTTGATTTGCTGTAACCCCACCCCATGCGACGCAATCCGATGGGTAGCAAAATGATCGCGGTGACTGCAGAGGCGATGAGGTTTGCGTAAAACACCCCCTCGACCCCCATGTCAAAACCCCCCAAAAGCACGATATTGCCGGCAACCAACAGGATGACATTGATAAACTTTAATAAAATAAAAGTAAACGATTTTTGCTCGGCACGCAAGATTAAAAACGGCAGAAATGTCAGCGAATCGAAAAACAGGATGCCTCCGGCAAGCGAGATTAACAAAGAAAGATCGATGCCAAGGGCATGGGCATCCGCTGAAAAGAGAGCCAGGGAAAGCGGTTCGGAAAAGGAAAGCACCAATATCGTATAGAGCACCGAGGTACAGCTAATGGTGATAAAGGCAGTGGAAAACACTTTTTTTCTGTCACCAGGCCTGTCATCGATCAGATAGAAACGAAAAAAGGCCGCATCCAGGCCATAGGTATAAAAAATAGCCAGAATGGCAATATAGGTAAACAAAATACCCACGGCGCCATACTCTTCGCGCGGAAAGAGATTGGTATACAGGGGCATTAGCAGAAAATTGATCGATCGGGTCACAATATGCCCGATGCCATAAACAGCAGAATGCTTGAACAGCTGCTTGATACTGGCAAATATGGACATTCAAGAGCTCCTTGAGTGCACTAGTCGAGATGATAATAGTCCGGACGACGGTCGGTGAACAGATGATTGTATTCGTTGATCTGTTTATTTCTGGCCTTTTCCAGAGGCAAATCAGAGATTAACAGGGATGGTTGTTCCTTGCCAGCGCGCAGAATGATCGAACCGTCCGGTCCCGTGATCTGACTCTGGCCGGTAAAGTCGAGCGCCAGTTCGCCGCGATCATCGCGGCCGGTGCGGTTAGCTGTCGCGGCAAAGACCCGGTTTTCCAGACAACGGGTCACCATCGCATTCTGGCAATAGGGCAGCACCAGGTTCGAGGGATGGCAGACCAGATCCGCACCCAGCAACGCCAGCGAGCGCATGGATTCCGGAAAGATCCAGTCAAAACAGATCATGATACCGAGATTGAAATCGCGAAACGGCCAGATCTCAAAAGGGGCTTCGCCAGGCGTAAACCAGAGTGTTTCCCGGTCATAGAGATGGATCTTGCGATAGAGCCCTCTAAAGCCGGTTTCATCCACAAACACAGCGCTGTTATAAAAGTGCTCGCCGGATTTCTCGGCAATGCCGGCCACGATGCCACACCTCTTTTTATGAGCAAAATCTTCCAACGCCTGAACAGTCATTCCATCGGGAACAGTCTCGGCCAGCTCGTGCAGCTCTTGCTCTTCGATAAAGAGATATCCGGAATGAAACAGTTCCGGCAAAATATAGAGATCCGCTTGTTCATTCTCCATCAATGCCAGGGCGGCTGCCAGGTTTTCCTGAGGTTTGGCAAACCGGCAATCGAATTGTACACAGGCGACACGCATCATTCCCTCACTTTAAAGATCCTTTTTCCCATGCGGTCTCTAGCATGGCTACATAATTCTCTGTTTTGGCATAAGCCGGGATGGTATTGCCTGATCCGAGACAATACCCCCCTTCCTGTCCGATATTCGTGATCAATTGGCTCGAGGCCTCCCGAACCTGTTCCGCGGTTCCACGCGACAACAGATCGACATCCACATTGCCCACCAGGGCAAACCAGTGGCCATAGCGTTCCTTGACCTCCCGGATATCCCAGGCCTGAGGCTCGATGGGCTGCAGTGCTGAAATGCCGCAATCGTGCAGATCGTCCATCACCTCCCAGAGCTTGCCATCGGAATGATAGATGAACGGCATGTTTCTGGTTTTACAAAGATCACCGATTTTTTTCATCCAGGGAAAAAGATGTTTTCGCAATACTGCAGGCGACACCATGAGTCCGGATTGATAAGCGATATCATCGCTGTAAAACAGGGCGCCAACGCGCGAAAATTGGGACATGCGTTCAAACAGGCTGTAAATGGTGTCTCCTACTCGTTGAAAGACACGATCCACAAGTTGTGGGTTCTCACCAAGGGCAAAAGAAAACGTCTGAAATCCCATCAACTCCCAGGTAAAGGTAAAAATATCACCATGCTGCCCCACGAGCTGCATGTCATCGGGAAGGATCTTTTCCGCCATCTCGTATTCGCGGAACAGCTCATCCGTGACCTCGGGCCATTTCATGGCTTCAAATTCATCTTCCGAGGTAATGACCCCGGCGCCTTCAGTGCCCCAGGCCGAACGGTCGAGATTTTCATTGCTGGATGCTTGTCCGACTGGCTCGGATGGCCTGACTTTTAAATCAAAGGGCAAAGTCAGTTTCACATAATCATATCCGGCCCAGCGATAAAAATCGATCTTGTCCATCAGCTTTGCGATGGGATGGCCGAGAAAGGCTTGCATGTGATCGGGATGAATCCCCAATTCCATCAAGGGCACACGATCGGCTTTGCCCCCGCGCAGCGTCCTGACAAGCCGGTCAAAATCGGGTTCATAGGGTGCTTTTGCTTGCATGGTTGTTACCCATAGTTTTCTAAATCGAAAACGTTTTTTAGTTTGTGCATTTTTCTTTTCTTTGCGAGCTCTGCGGTTCCTCTGCGTCCTTTGCGTTGATCTTTTTTCTATTTTGGAAACAAGTGACATTTCAGTCTTTTTCCATAGTATCCGTGCAATCCGTGGTTACCGGATCTATTTCACAGCTCTGACCAGCTCTTCGATCTGTGGAATGATGACCATCTCCATCTCGGCCCGCCATTCCGAGGCTTCCGACAGGGACTGCAGTGCCTTGTCCTTCCACCCGGCAGGCGACGGCACATCGGTCTGAATATAGCCCACGGCCTGCAAGGCCACCTCTGCCAGACGGGAAAGCGCCTGACTCAACGGCTCGACTTGTTTTAATATCGGTGCCCTGTCGATAATCGGCGCAGCTTTGGCGTGATTGTTTTGCCATAACACCAGTCTCACCTTGAGCTCCCCGGCTGCCTCGCTGTCGTGATCGGATAAAAACTGTTGCACCTCTTGTTTGAAATGCCGGGCCACCCGGCTGTCCGGATGGGTGGCATCCACCATCCGGGTATACGGGCTATAGCTGGTATAGAGCTTGCCCTGGCTATGGCGTTTGTATCCCTCGATGGGTTCCAGGACTGAGCTGAGAACCTTGAGCGGCTCGATATCATATTGACCGCCCATCCGGCGTAACAGCATATCCTGATTCTTGAGATGCGTGAGTCCCAACTCTTCCAGATCGATGGCCATATCTTCCAACCGGCGATACATATCGGAAACATCTTTGACCTCCCCGGGTGACCACAAGCGTTCGGCAATGGCGGCGGTGCGTGGCCAGATGCGCGAATCCACGGTCTCCCAGGTCACCAGCTCGGCCCACATGGTGGCTTCCCCTCCGAGGATCTGTTGCTGTTCTTCCGGTGTCAACGGCGTATCTTCCGGAATGGGATCGTTCATATAGTGGAATTCAGCGGACTGGCTGAGATCGATATAATAGCCATTGGAAAGCAGAGACTGATATCCCTGTCTGGCGGCCTTGACCATAGAGTCGCGACCGCGCCAGGACTGGATGACGATATCTGTGGGCATGTCTTCGTGCAGGATCTCGTCCCAGCCCACCATCTTTTTGTCATATTTGGTCAGGATCTCCAAAATACGGTTATTGAAATAGCTCTGCAGGGCTTCATTGTCCTCGATCTCGTTTTCTTTCATATATTTCTGTATATCCGGATTGGCATCCCATTGTTTGCCATTGTTTTCATCGCCGCCGATGTGCATATATTCGTCCGGAAACAGCTGAGCCATTTCACCGAGAAAAGCGTTAAGAAAGGTATAGGTCTCTTTTTTGGTGGGATCCATAGTCGGATCCTTGATGCCCCAGGTACGCTCGATTGTATAGGGACCCGGAGCACTGGCCAATTCCGGATGACCGAGAAACCAGCTGGTGGCGTGCCCCGGAATATCGAATTCCGGCATCACCCGGATGCCCCGTTCATCGGCATAATCGATGATCTGCTTGATCTGCTCCTGGGTATAGAAAAATCCATCCGAGCCCATCCGGTGCAGCTTGGGAAAGGTCCTGGATTCGACGCGAAAACCCTGGTCTTCGGTGAGGTGCCAGTGCAATACATTCATCTTGACCGCGGCCATGCCATCCAGATTGCGCTTGATGACCTCCATAGGCATGAAATGGCGGCACACATCGATCAACAAACCGCGCCACGGAAAACGGGGGCTGTCGTCGACTGACACAGCCGGTACGATATAGTTTCCCTGATAGGAATCGACCAACTGTAAAAACGTCTCCAACCCGCGCAAGGCACCGATATCGGTATTGGCTTTCAAAGAGACAGATTCGTGCGTCACCTCCAGGGTATAGGATTCATCCTGTCCCAGCCTGGACTCGCCCACGGCATCATACTCGATGGTCATCACCGGAGCATCGACCACAGTGGCCGGGGTGATCACATCCTGTGCGAGAAAGAGTCCTGTTCTGCCAGCCAGCCGCCCAAGCATTCGGGTTGCGGCTGTATAGATACGATGGCTTGCCTCTCCTTCCACTTGCACGGTAAACGATTCATCCAGTATCAGAAATCCTTCCTTTATCTGCAGCTGTGAAGGAACAGGCATCAGATTCAGTGTGGTTTGACTGTTTGCGCTCATAGACAAAAAAACTCCCAATAATAAAAACATTATATTTTTTATTTTCATAACATCCTCAAGATAAGGTTTCCCATCCTTGTTTTTGTAAATCGAAATAAATCACCAATGCCGCAGCTGCGGCAATGGTCAGGGCGATAGCTGCCGAAATCCACTCGGCAAAGATGAGTTTGCCCAGTCCATACAACACGCCATAGATGACAATGACGCCGCACAGCCAGTCGATAGCCAGCCTCCCCAGCCCCTGGTCCCCCTGCACATCGGGCACCCGGTCGGCGATAGGTTTCCACAGTCTGCCTCCCGGATGTACCCGCCGGTAAAAGACGATCAGTTGATCCTGGGGAACCGGTCGTGTCAGAAAAGTGACGACGAGCCAGACCGCCGTGGTACCAAAGACAATGGGATAGAGCGTGATCGGTGATTGCAATCCCAG
Source organism: uncultured Cytophagia bacterium (assembly GCA_964400115.1). Classification (GTDB taxonomy): domain Bacteria; phylum Zhuqueibacterota; class Zhuqueibacteria; order Residuimicrobiales; family Oceaniaggregativiventaceae; genus Oceaniaggregativivens. The sequence goes on along the minus strand of CAYNUX010000037.1, from coordinate 2,925 downwards.
CACCTGAGTGGAAAACGGATAGATCACCAGGGGCGCGATCATGGCGGAAATCTCGCTCCAGGCATTGATGCGCCACCAGTACCAGCGCAAGATCAGTACCGCGCCCATGCCGGCGCTGGCATTGATGATAAATTCCCAGGCTCCGGAGATGCTGCTCAGGACATAGTTTGTCAGCAGCAACGAAAACACGATCAGCACGATGATAGAGAGCCGGGATACACGCACATAGTGTTTTTCACTGGCCTCTTTTTTGATAAAGCGTTTGTAAAAATCATTGATCACATACGACGTTCCCCAGTTCAATTGTGCGGCAATGGTGGACATGTAAGCCGCGAGAAACACGGCGATCAGCAATCCCAGCAATCCCGTGGGCAGATAACGCGCCATGAGTTTCGGATACATGATACCCGGGTCCACAGTATTTTCATAGGTTTCGTACATGGTCTTGAATTCCGGACTCTGGTACGTCGGCCTGTCCAGTACAAGCAATCCGGGATCATTATAGGCCTCCAACACCTGTTCATAGAGTTCGGGATTTTGTTGTCTCAAAATTTCGGGATTTTCGACGCGGGGCAACAAGACCAGCGCGGCCAGCGCCACGAGAATCCAGGGCCAGGGACGGATCGTATAATGAGCAATGGTAAACCACAGCGTGGCAAAAAAACTGTGTTTTTCATCTTTGGCAGACATCATGCGCTGCGCCACATAGCCACCCCCGCCAGGATCGGATCCCGGGTACCAGCTGGACCACCACTGCAAGCCGATATGCGCAAAAAACGCCCCGGCACTGAGGGCCATGGCGCCGCCGGTGATACCACTGACGCTGACATCGCCGATGCGTGGTAAAAAGCTGAGAATCTGTGGATCCAGCATCTCTTTGAGGTTCGTGGTAGAACGAATCTGGGGATTCTTGATCACAATGATCGCCAGGATAATACACCCCAGCATGGCGAACAGAAACTGAAAACTGTCGGTGCGGGCAGTGCCGAGAAGTCCCGACGCAGACGCATACACCGCGATAATCAGGGCGGCGATCACCACCAGGGTAAAAGCATCTATCCCCGGCAATACGACGGAAAAGATCTTTTCCATGGCCTTGTGCACCCAACCCAGCACAATGGCGTTCATGAACAATCCGAGATAAAGGGCTCTGAATCCCCGCAATGTGGCAGCTGCTTTACCGCGATAGCGCAACTCGGTAAATTCCACATCGGTCATAATGCCGGCACGGCGCCACAGCCTGGCGAAAAAGAACACTGTCAGCATGCCGCCGATGGCCAGATTCCACCACAGCCAGTTGCCAGCAATGCCCTTGCGGGCCACCAGCTCGGTGACCGCCAGCGGCGTGTCTGCGGCAAAGGTCGTGGCCACCATGGCTGTACCTGCCAGATACCAGGGCAGATTGCGACCGGACAAAAAGAATTCCTGGGTGTCTTTACCCGCTTTTTTAGTGTAATAGGCCGCGATGCCGAAAATCACGCCAAAGAAAAGGATAATGACGATAAAATCCAACAGTTGGAGTTGAATCATGGCTCTCTCGCTCTGGTTTTTGGGCTAGATGGCGCCAACACGATTGACCAGTGTTCCGCAATGCTCAATTTTAGCTTCGATCCGGTCGCCCGGCTGAATGGGTAAGGTGCCCTCTGGTGTGCCGGTTAAAATGAGATCCCCCGGATAAAGCGTGATATTTTTGGAAATGTAGGCAATCAACTCGGGTATTTTAAAAATCATATTCTTTGTACTGGACTTTTGCTTGATCTCATCATTCACCCGTAATTCCAGATCCAGTTCGTGCGGATCGTCAATGGCGTCAGCCGGCACCAAAAAAGGTCCCATGGGACAAAACGTATCCAGTCCTTTACTCAGGGTCCAGGGATGTTTTTTGCGCATGGCTTCGTGCTGCACATCTCGCGCGCTGACATCATTGCCGATAGTATACCCTGCCACATGCTCCATGGTCTGGCTTACGGGCACGCGTTTGGCGGTTTTACCGATGACGATGGCCAACTCGATCTCGTGATCGACGCGTCCGATGCCCTCCGGAATCAAAATCTCGCCCTGATGAGGCAAAAGTGCGGACGTGAGTTTGGCGAAAAACATGGGCTCTGACGGCACCTCGCTGCCCCACTCTTCGGCATGGGCCCGATAGTTACGGCCCAGACACAGGATTTTTTGCGGACGTGCTATGGGAACATCCAGTCTTACCGACTCGTCCAGCCGCACATCATTTAACGATCTAAAGCCCTTGACAATTTCCAGGACCTCCTCAAAGGTCTGCTGGGAGAAATAATCCATTTCCACCATGACCTGCAAAAAATTCAGTCTCGGTACCTGGCGAAAATTCTTGAAATCCTTAAAAAACTCCCAAATCATTGTAAAGTCGAACCGTCCTTCATCGGTATCGATTCCGATTCGTGGTTCATTCTGCTCGGTTGTAAATGAAAAAGCACGTATCATATCGATCCCCTTGATCTGAAATAGTGTAAATCAAAAATTGAGTCTACCATGTGCATTATAACATTCACGCGGCTAAAATTCAAGTGGAATGTTGGCACAAATTGGGGACTGTAAAAGCCGTTTGAAATATTCAAGAAAAAAACTATCTTTATCCATGTGAATCTGCTATGGAGAAGAACACTGCATGAGCGACTCGAAGGCAAATGGTTTTGCGCTTATCCCTCTGATCGTATTTTTATCGATTTTCATCGGCACCGGGGCCTATCTCAATCATCACGGCACGGAAATGGCGTTTTATCAGCTCTCTGCAACCGTGGCCATTCTGCCGGCCATCATTCTCGCCATCCTCATGGGACGAAACCGGCTGGCCTTAAAGATCGAACGGTTTCTGCACGGTGCCGGCGATCTCAATATTCTGACCATGTGCATGATCAGAATATTGAGATCGCAGATCGGAAGAGCACACGT
>CAYNUX010000036.1:12952-16853 GCA_964400115.1 uncultured Cytophagia bacterium | reverse complement strand
AGTGGCCCTACGGGCTCCTTTCGTTATCCCAAAGGTGATCCTACACCTTAAAAAGTACCCAAAACAATCCAAACAATGGGGAGCGCCTCAAACAGCAATGATGATATATATAAATTTGAAATCATTTTATGAATAATGCAAGCTCGTTTGGTTCATCTGCTGTTCATTCATCCTTCGGGACCATCAAACATCCTGCCCCTTTCCTCATGTTTCACTGCGTGTAATCCAACTATTATGTTGAGTTCATTCATGCGTTGTTATATTCATCCTCTTTCTCTGCGAACCTCTGCGCCCTCGGCCTCTCTGCGTTTAAACCCATTACCGGATTCGAAAAAAAAATCCAAAAACGGAATACCTCATGAAACTTTATTGTTGCTTGTCACGTAAAAGTTGCTATATTTGAACAATTTATTAAATTGGTCGAAAAGTTGGAGAGTAATGGAAAAACCCGATAAAAAGCAAGAGATCCTCGATGCGGCCATGCACTGCCTGGCACGGTATGGCATGCTCAAATCCACGATGGACGATATCGCTCAGGTTATGGGACTCAGCAAGGCTTCGCTCTATTACTATTACAAGAACAAAGAGGCGATCTTTACCGATGCCATGGAACGCGAAGCCCAGCGATTTCACGATGTGGCCTATGAACGTACCGCACACCAAACCTCGGCGGCGGATAAACTCGTAACCACGATCAAACTCTATTACGAATATTTCCGCGACCGTGCCGAATGGCTGGAACTCAATGCCCGGGCTATGGTGGATAATCATGCGCTCATGCAGGATATACATAAACGCAACTGCAAAGGCAACCGGGATTTTCTCGCCCATTTTATCCGCAATGGCATCGACAAGCACGAGTTTCGTACTGTCGACGCCGACCATGCCGCACGGGTCCTGCACCTGGCCCTGGAAAGCCAGCACCTGGAGACCTATCGCCAGGCTGCAGCAAACAGAGAAAACAAACTGGATTATCAAAAGCTGGAAAAAGACTCGCTCTTTATTCTGGATCTTTTTATCAACGGATTATGCAACCATAAACAGGATTCGAAATGAAACCACGCATCATCAACATCGGCATCACCACCGGCGTGCTGCTGCTGACCCTGTTCACCCTGTCAGCCGCACAATCCCCACCTTCGTATACCCTGGCCGAAGCCAAAAAATATGCCCTGCAAAACAATCGCGATATCCGCGATGCCCTGCTGGCCATCAAGGCGGCCAATAAAACCCTGTGGGAAGTGACTGCCCAGGGATTTCCCCAGGTCGAGGTCACGGCCCAGTACCAGAACCTGCTGGATATCCCCACACAGCTGATTCCCGGTGAGATCTTTGGCGGCGAACCGGGCTCTACCATTCCGGTGAAATTCGGCAAGCCACATAACGCCAGCTATGGCGTGTCCGCCAACCAGCTGCTCTTTAGCGGCAGCTATTTCGTCGGCGTGCAAGCCTCGAAAATCTTTTTACAGTTGTCCCAGGAAAACCTGACACGCAAGAAACTGGATGTCAAAGCCACGGTCACCAACACCTACCAGTTGGTGCTCATTGCGCAGGAAAACCAGCGCATCCTGGAACAGACCCTGGAAAACCTCAAACAGACCCGGTATGAAATCACGGAAATGAACAAAGAGGGATTCACCGAAAAAACCGACGTCAAACAGATCCAGATTTCGGTTAACGACATTGAAAACAACCTGCGCGCCCTGGAACAGCAAATCGAGGTGACCCTTCAACTGCTGAAACTGCAGATGGGACTCGATCTCGAGGCGCCCATCGCGCTGACCGACGATCTGCAGGCCTTTCTCACCGATCCCGAGGATGCCAATCGCACGCAGATCCGGTTCGATCCCTATACCAATATCAACATGCAGGCCATGCTGACCCAGGAGCGGTTGCGCGAGCTCAATCTGCGTAAGGAAAAAACCACTTTCCTGCCCACGATCGTGGGATTTGCGAGCTGGCAGCGGGATGCCCAACGGGACAAGTTCAATATCTTTGATCCCAGCGAGACCTGGTATCCCACCACAGTGGTGGGTGTACAGTTCAGCTGGCCCATTTTCAGCGGCTCGACCAAGTTTCAACGCGTGCAAAAAGCACAGGTGGAACTCAAACAGGCGCGGCTGCAAAAAGAGAACGTGGAACAGGGCCTGCAATTGCAATACAAACAGGCCCGGGCAGCATTCGAGTCTGCCCGTGACCGGTTCGAAAACAGCACGACCAACCGCGAACTGGCCCATGAGGTGTATGAGATCACCCTGGAAAAGTATCGAGAAGGCCTGGTCTCCAGCCTGGAACTCACCCAGGCCCATAACCAGTACCTGTCCAGCGAAGGACAATACCTCCAGGCCGTGTCTGATCTTTTACAAGCACGCACGAGTCTGGACAAGATTTTTGAAAGAATTTAAAAACACGTGGGAACGTTCACAGGTTCTAGCAAAATAATAACATTTAGACATGTAAACTTTAGACAAAACAAGTAATTTAGGCTTTTACGTTCGAACGTTTCCACGTTCGCACGTTTGAACGGACTAAACATCAGGAACGATTATGAAAAAGCTCATCCTTTTATCTCTTGCCGCAATGTTCATCGCCGGTTGCGGCTCTGAATCTGCCAGCGACAGGCTCAAGAAACTGCAGTCCGAACAGGACCGCATCGAGGCGCAAATCGAACAGCTGAAAGAACAAATCGCAACGGAAAACGGCGATCCTTCGTCCAGGGATCTCACGCCGGTGATCGTACAAGAGATCACCCCCCAACCCTTTGAACATATCATCAAGGTTCAGGGTACAGTGGAATCGGATAACAATATCCTCATCCCGGCCCAGTATTCCGGAATCGTCAAAAAAATCCATGTCACCGAAGGCCAGAACATCAGAAAAGGCCAGCTGCTGGCCGAACTGGACGGCGCCATCCTCGAGAACACCCTGGCCGAACTCGAGGTCAATCTGGAACTGGCCAAAACTGTGTTCGAGCGCCAGAGCCGGCTGTGGGAAAAAGAGATCGGCAGTGAGGTGCAATACCTGCAGGCCAAGACCAATATGAAAGCTCTGGAAAAACGACTGGCCGCTACCCGCGAACAGTACAAGCTGACCAAGGTCACCTCGCCCATCGACGGCAATGTAGACGAGATCATGCTCAAACAAGGCGAGGCTGTGGCTGCCGGATTTCCCACGATCCGTGTTGTCAGACTGTCGGAATTAAAGATTTCAGCACACTTGTCCGAAGAGTATATCGGACAGGTCAAATCCGGCGAGCCGGTGGCTGTGCGTCTGCCGGTATTGAACCAAGAGTTTGAAAGCAGCATCAGTACGGTTTCTCAGGTCATCGATCCGCAAAACCGTACCTTTTTGATCGAGATCCTTTTACCGCCCCAGAGCGAAGCGATTCAGCCCAACAGCCTGGCCGTGCTCTCGATTGCCAACTATCGCACCAGCGATGCACTGACCGTACCCGTGGATGTGTTGCAGCGCACCGAAGACAGCCAGTTTCTCTTTACCGCACAAGCCAATAGCGACTCCCAGAATCCGTCATGGACTGTCTCCAAGGTATGGGTCGAGACCGGATACCGGGCAAACAACCGGGTCGAGATCCTCGACGGACTCGAGAACGGCGACCATATCGTGGTGCGCGGTTTTCAGGATCTGGCTGACAATGAAACCGTGTCTGCGACTGTATCTGAATAGTTTGCTTTGCAACTCTATAAATCGGGATTAAAAATGAAAACTTTTGGATTATCGAACCGGGCCGTGGACAATAAAACCACGGTCTATATCTTTGTCATTTTGATTACCCTGTTCGGGATCATGCAATATCTGTCCACTCCCAAGGAACAGTTTCCGGAAATCACGTTCCCCTATTTCCTGATCACCACCATTCAACCGGGGATGTCTCCGCTGGATG
>CAYNUX010000036.1:9545-12852 GCA_964400115.1 uncultured Cytophagia bacterium | reverse complement strand
ATTTCCTGATCACCACCATTCAACCGGGGATGTCTCCGCTGGATGTGGAAAACCTGATCACGCGTCCCATCGAAAAAGAGCTCAAGGGCATCAATGGCATCCGTCATATCAACAGCCAGTCTTTGCAGGATGTGTCCCTGATCGTCATCGAATTCGACGTCAACAGCGACGAGACCCAGGCGTATCTGGATGTCAAAAAGGCGGTAGACGACTCGCGTACCGAGCTGCCCAACGACCTGTTCCAGGAACCCGAGCTCACCCAGATCGAGGTTTCCGAGATTCCCATTCTCTATGTCAATCTCTCGGGCGATCTGGGACTGGTCAGCCTGAAAAACATTGCCGACGATCTCAAAGACCGGCTGGAATCGCTGGAAGAGATCTCCAAAGTGGAGATCGTGGGAGCGCTGGATCGCGAGTTTCAGATCCATGCCGATCTCTATAAAATGCAGGCCGCGGGTCTCTCTTTCAATCAGATCGAAAATGCTGTGGCCACGGAGAATCTCACGATTTCCGCGGGCTTTGTCGAGACCGGCACCATGAAGCGCAATTTTCGTGTTTCCGGAGAATTCAAAACCGCAGAGCAAATCGGCAATATCCTGCTCAAGGAAGGGGTCTATCTCAAAGACATTGCCAATGTGCGGGACGGCTTTGCCGAACGCGAGAGCTATGCGCGCATGGACGGTCAGGAGGTGATCTCGTTGTCGGTGATCAAAAAGAGCGGCAAGAATCTCATCCAGGCCGTGGACAAGATCAAGGCCGATATCGGGGAATTTCAAGCAGAGGCGTCCCCCGCCCTGCGCATCAAGATCACCGGCGACAGTAGCACCATGACCCGAAATTCGGTGAGCGATCTATTCAATACTATTATCCTCGGTTTCATCGTCGTGGTGTTTGTACTCATGTTTTTCATGGGCGAACTGGATGCCTTTTTCGTGGCCATCGCCATCCCCCTGTCCATGATCATTGCCTTCAGCCTGCTGCCTATCATCGGCTTTACCCTCAATATTGTGGTGCTCATGGCCTTTATTCTGGTACTGGGTATTGTGGTGGACAATTCCATTGTGGTGGTGGAAAATATCTATCGCCACTATAGCACGAACAAGGAACTCTCTTTAGTCGAGGCCACCAAAATCGGCGTCGGTGAAGTGGCCATTCCTGTATTCACCGGCACCCTGACGACCATGGCACCCTTTTTTCCGCTCATGTTCATGCCCGAGATCATGGGTAAATTCATCTCGTTTTTGCCCATCACCCTGAGCATCACGTTGGCTGCCTCGATGCTCGTGGCCTATTTTATCAATCCGGTCTTTGCTGTGTCGTTCATGAAACGCCACGACGAGCTGGCCTCGCAACGCAAGACCCGGTTGCCGAAAACATTCTGGAAATGGGCAGCCATTCTGGGCAGCGCAGCAATCGTGTTTTATATTCTCGGATGGCTCTTGCCCGCCAATATCATCGTCACCGGACTGCTGGTTTATCTCTTTTTAAAGACTGTGATGAAACGGCTCATCGATAGCTTTCAGAAAAATATTCTACCCTTTATGACCCGGTCGTACCGCAGCACCCTGGCTTTTGTCATGCAAGGCAAACGGCCCTATCTGGTGGTCAGCGGCACCGTGGTGCTGCTGTTCATGAGCTTTATGCTGCTGGGAATGGCCACCCCCAGGGTGGTGTTTATGCCGTCCGGGGATCCCAATTATGTCTATGTCTATATCACCATGCCCGAAGGCACGGACGTCGAGGTCACCAACGAGGTGGCGCACGAGGTGGAAGAACGCGTCAACCGGGTGTTGGGACCCGACAATCCGGATGTGGAATCCATCGTGGCCAACGTGGCAGTGAATGCCGGCAGCGGTATCTTTGACCGCACCACCCAGGAAAAGCTGGCCAAAGTCACGGTGTCGTTCGTGGAATACAAATACCGCACCAGCGGCACCTCGACCACAGAGTATCTCGAAGAGGTACGCGAGGCCGTGCAGGGCATCCCCGGTACCGAGATCGAAGTGGATCGCGATATCATGGGTCCGCCCACAGGCAAGCCGATCAATATCGAAATATCCGGTCCGGATATCGACCGCCTGGTGGAGCTGAGTGAAAAGCTCAAGGCCTTTATCACCGATCTGCAGATTCCGGGCATCGAAGATCTGCAAATGGACATGCAAGTGAACAAACCCGAGATCGTGCTCGATATCGATCGCGACAAAGCCAGCAAGCTGGGACTGTCGGTCGGATACATCGGCTTGACCCTGCGCACGGCGGTCTATGGCAAAGAGATCTCGTCCATTCGTGAAGGCGAAGACGAGTATCCCATTCAGCTGCGGCTGGCCGAGGAATACCGCGACGACGTCGATGCCCTGCTGAGCCAGACCCTCATGGTGCCGGGCAAGGACGGTGTCAGCACCATTCCCATCTCGTCCGTGGCCGACGTGGACTATACCAGCACCTATGGCGGCATCCGGCGTATCGACAACAACCGGGTCATCACCCTGGCGTCCAATGTCGAGACCGGCTATAATGCCAACGAGATCATTGCCACCATCAACAAGGCGCTGCCGCGCTTTTCGCTGCCGGACAATTACCACGTCCGTTTCAGCGGCGAGCAAGAGATGCAAAACGCCATTGGTGCGTATATGATCAAGGCGCTGTTCATCGCCGTGGCCCTGATTCTCATCATCCTGGTGGCCCAGTTCAATTCGCTGGGCAAGCCGCTGATCATCGTGGTGCAGATCCTGTTCAGCTTTATCGGCGTGTTGCTGGGATTCGTCATCTTTCAGCTCGATTTCTCGATCATGATGACCGGCATGGGCATCATTGCCGTGGCCGGGATTGTGGTGAAAAACGCCATTATCCTCATCGATTACATCGATGAATTCATGAAAGAAGGCAAAGATCCGGTGCAGACCATCATCGACGCCGGATCCACACGTATGACCCCGGTGCTGCTCACCGCAGCCTCGACGATTTTGGGACTCTTGCCGCTGGCCCTGGGAGTGAACATTAATTTCATCACCCTGTTCACCGAACTCGATCCCCAGATCTATTTCGGCGGAGATAATGTGGCATTCTGGAACCCCCTGGCCTGGACCATCATTTTCGGCCTGGCGTTCGCCACCTTTCTCACCCTCGTCGTCGTACCGGTGATGTATCGTATGATCTATGTGAGAAAAGCGTGAAAAGACGTAAAAAACGTATAATTCATCGTTCGTAGTTCGTAGTTTGTAGTTTGTAGTTCCGGCTTTAGCCGGGTTCGTCGTTCCGGCTTTAGCCGGGTTCGTCGTTCCGGCTTTAGCCGGGTTCGTCGTTCCGG
>CAYNUX010000036.1:0-9445 GCA_964400115.1 uncultured Cytophagia bacterium | reverse complement strand
GTTCCGGCTTTAGCCGGGTTCGTCGTTCCGGCTTTAGCCGGGTTCGTCGTTCCGGCTTTAGCCGGTAAGAAAAAGTATGGTTTAAAAAAGACCTTGCGCCCACACCATAAATAGTGTAAATTTATGTGTCTAACAAAGAGGAGCCAGGATACATGCCAACAAATCTGGACATAGATGATGCTTTGATCGAAAAGGCGCGTCAAGTAGGGAAACATCGGACCAAAAAAGCGGCTGTGACCGAAGCCCTGAAAGAATACATACAGTTGCGGGAACAAAAACGTATCCTCGAGCTTTTCGGCTCGATCGATTATGATCCCGAGTATGATTATAAACAACAACGATCGAACACATGAAAATTCTGGTTGACACCTGTATCTGGTCGCTGGCGCTGCGGCGTTCACAAGACGCCTCCCCAGATCATGTCAGACAGCTGCAAGAGTTGATACGGAAATCGCGTGTGCAAATGATCGGTCCGGTTCGTCAGGAGCTGCTCTCCGGCATCAAATCTCTGCAACAGTTTATCAGACTCAAAGAACATCTCGCTGCATTTCCTGACCTGCCCATTCGCACCCCCGACTATGAAAAGGCAGCCGAATTTTTCAATCTCTGTCGATCCAAAGGCATCCAGGGATCGAACACCGATTTTCTCATCTGTGCCCTGGCCGTGCACCATGAAATGCCTATTTTGACAGTGGACCATGATTTCCTGGCATTTCAAAAAATCCTGCCCATCCTCCTGCTCGATACAGAGTGAAAGAGATGTCATCCTGGAAGGATCTTTGTCGCCAATCTTCCCAGGGCTTGGAAAACATCGGTATCGCAGAGAAGAAGAGCTAAAGTGTTTAATTGTTGAACTGTTTAACTGTTGATCGTAGATTTTCAATTCCGTAGAACAAAACTTTAACCGCCCCTCACACTCTGAAGCGCTTACGTTCCCACGTTCACACGTTTTTCACGTTCCCACGTCTTTTCCACTGTCATCCTGGAAGGATCTTTGTCGGCAATCTCCCCAGGTATGAAAAACAACGGTATGACCAAACATGTATCACACACCCTCACGCACCGGAGCGCTTACGTTCCCACATTTTTCCCCCCTGCTGTCATCCTGGAAGGATCTTTGTCGGCAATCTCCCCGGGTATGAAAAACAACGGTATGACCAAACATGTATCACACACCCTCACGCACCGGCGCTCTTACGTTCCCACGTCTTTTCCCCCCTGCTGTCATCCTGGAAGGATCTTTGTCGGCAATCTCCCCAGGTATGAAAAACAACGGAAAAATCAGCTATCGCAGGCAAGAACAGAGTGGTTGATTGTTGCACCGTTGAGCTCAGATTTTCACCCCAGGAAAATAAAACTAACAACAGCCGAGCCCATCAGGGTTCAAATATCTATAGCAGCACTCCACAGCCTCTTTGCCCCATAGATAATGTTATATGGCACCAATAAAGGCTCCTTTCGTTATCCCAAAGGTGATCCTACACCTTAAAGTACCCAAAACTGTCCAAACAATGGGGAGCGCCTCAAACCTTTTCCTACCAAGCAAAGGTGCGACGCACCTGCTCGTTGCTCTTTACAGGGAACAGATTTAACAATCTGTAACGACGGACAACATTTTTACATGGAAATTACCCATTTGTGCGGTCTCTAGTTTTTATTCCAATCAGGCAACAATAAATTTTCATGCCGCTTTAATCCACTTTTTATCTCAATGTTGAACCCATCAGAAAGACCCGTCTCTACTTTATTTTTCACCCTTTCTTTGTCACGCCAAACTTCAACATAAGGGTGGCCATGTTCAAATTGCAGAACCTTTTCCTTAATGCATAATACACTATCCGTTTCAGCAAACACAATATCAGCAGTAGCTGTTATACCTGAATAAGGCAAATTGTAATCTCTGGAATCAAACCGCGCTAAAAATCTGAATTTGTTAACTCCATTTTCATTTCTTGATTGGGGAGAAATCTCGGATATAACAGCAGCTACTTTTACGCTATCCATTGAAGAGATAGAGAGTGGCAATTTCATCCCCACATGGATTTTTGCGACATCCGATTCATTTATTTTGCTTTTAAACACAAGCGAGTCCATATTGGCTATCGATGCAATGGAAGTACCATCAGTATTGCTTGTACTCTTGACGACACGAGACCCTTTTTGAAAAGGAATTTCTATAACCACCCCATTCAGAGTTGAATGCACGATTGTAAAATCCTCATTATTAGCACCTTGTACCCTGCTGTTCAATAGCATCTCTAGTTTTTTCATTGAGGATTCATAATTTAATTGGCTTATTTTCATATTCGCTTCTATTTCTTTGAGTTTTGTTTTCGAAATCCCTCCCAGATTATAAACATCAGAATTATCTTCCAATAACTTTTTATCCAATTCATATTGTATTCTGTTGATCTTGAACTCTTTTTGTGCGCTAGTAATTTCATCCAGACTGGGGACGACTCTAATTTTAGCTATAGGTTGGTTTTTCTGGACCTGCTGGCCCACGGTAACATAAATATTATCTAATAACCCTGACAATTGGGGCTTTATATCCACAATGTGTGCTGCAACTATCAGCCCTCTAATCTTTTTGGTATTTCGAACCACTGAAATAAACGGTTTCTCCATACTCTTTTTTTGAATTGTTGAATTTTCTTTATTTCTAAAAAATAAAAATACAATTACCGCTGTCACCATGACTAGAAGGCTTATCGATATAACATTTTTTTTGTACATTTGCATGTAATTTTTATTCCGTTTGAATAGCTTTAATGGGTTTTATTTTCATCGCATTGTTAGCGGGGACGAGACCAGCGACAAGACCTGAAACAACCAGGATAACAAGAGCGCCAATAACAACACTAAAATTGATAAACGTATTTTTAATAAGCATATCCAAAGATTGCAAGTACAAATCAAATAGTTCCAGTCCTATAACACCGACCAGTATCCCCAAAAAACCCGCAAACACAGTAATGCTGATGGATTCGAATAATATCATGGTGAGTATATTTTGAGGTTTTGCACCAATCGCTTTTCTGATACCTATTTCTTTGGTTCTTTCTTTAACGACGACGAACATAATATTGGTAACCCCAATAACACCGGAAAGTAACAAACAAATACCAATGAACCAGAAAAACAGGTTCAATCCTTCAAAGAGTTTGAGGAACATGCTTGATTGCTGTTCAAAATTAAAAATATAGAGGGCTTTTTTATCTTTAATATCAAAGGAGAGTTGTTGAGCTAAAAATTGTTTAATCCTTGATTCAACGAGACTCACATCAGAATCCGGCACCAAAGAAAGACCAAAAACAGAAAAATCATCACCGATATTAAAATTTCTGATTGCTGTCCGTAATGGGATAAAAATTGTTCCTTGTTCTAATTGATCAAATACAGAGCCACTTTCGAGTATCCCAACGACCTTGAAGAATTCTTCACTGATACAAATATCTTTACCGACAGGGTCTTTATGATCAAACAAAATCTCTTTAACCTTTTTACCAACAATGGCGATATTTTGAGTTTTTTTATTATCATTTTCATTAAATAATCTTCCCGAACTGACTTTAAGCAGTTTAATATCAAAATAGTTAGCACGTACTGCTTTGACGGAAAAATTCTGGCTCGTTTGTTGACTGGAAATAGTCGTGTGATGTGAGAGGTTTATTTCCGGAGTAATCTCTATCAGATGCTCTTTAAAAATACAAAAGATTTGTTGAAGAAGAGTCTCATCAAAGACGATTCTTCTCTGACCATCACGATCTTTAGCTAACCCTCCATAAAACCATATGCTGTTTTGCGCAAAACCTTCCAGCATAGTCATCACGCCCTTTTGGGTTCCCGCACTTGTCCCGAGAAGAATCACCAAAATAAAAATTCCCCAACCGATACCAAAACCGGTAAGAAAGCTGCGCGCTTTGTGTTGTTTTATTGATGACAGTATATCAAAAAAAATGCTTGTTATCATTTGGGTATTCTATGATGATTTAATCATGCCATCTTTTATTTTAATTATTCTGTGTGTCCGTTTTGCTATGTCTTTTTCATGAGTTACGATGATTACAGTCACTCCATCCTTGTTAATTTCTTCCAGTATCTTTATCACCTGGTTCGAAGTCACAGAATCAATTGCTCCGGTTGGCTCATCGGCCAAGATCAGAGAGGGATTTGTAACCATTGCTCGTGCGATGGCAATGCGTTGTTTTTGTCCGCCGGAAAGCTCATTAGGATAATGTTTTGCCCAATCCTGCAGCCCAAATTTTTCAAGATATTCCATGGCGATCATAGTGCTCTTACGATGATGTACGCCACTATACAGCAAAGGCAATGCGACATTATCCAGAGCATTTTTATATTCGATCAAGTTAAAAAACTGAAAAACAAATCCGATTTTCTTGTTCCTGATCATCGCCGATTCTACTTGTGTCAGCTTTTTTATTAACTGTTCATCCAAATAATAATTGCCATGATCATAGTCATCCAATAATCCGAGAATATTCAAAAGTGTGGATTTCCCGGAACCTGAAACTCCCATAATGGACGTAAATTCGCCTCTGGATATGTGCAAATCAATCCCCTTTAAAACATGCAAATGTCCCCCACCTTTCCCATATGATTTATATAGATGTTCAAGCTGTATCATAAAGCGTTCAAAAGATAAATTTAACAAAAAATTGACCGAGTAGATGAATACTCGCCATAGGAATCGTGATTACACCGATAGACTTTAGCCAGGTAATATCATACAAATATTTGATCACTGGAATAATAACAAAATAATATGCAATTCCACCCATATTCATGAGCCACCCAGTGTTTCGAATCGTTTCATCTGTTTCAAGAAAATTTGAAAGATTACTTTGTGATACCTGGACACCATCGATCATAATGATGGCAATTAAAATAAATATCGCAGGAACAACATATGCCAATCCCGTTAACTTTTGAAAATTTTTATATTCGGCCTGCCCGTTAAAAAGCATGGCAAACAGATGAAATAAAAAAGAGGTAATAATCCAAATCACAAATGACATGACGATCATGAGAACATAATTAAGCGTCAATAAATATGTAAATATAGTATTAGAAGAAAACCCGGGCTGTGCATTAAACATTTTGCTATTAAAGGTGTTGAAAAACTCGGCCATTAAAAGACTGTAAATCAACACAACACAGATCACCCATAACTGAAGAATGCTATCACCATTTAGATGAATATTTTTTCGAGTATTCTCATATTGATGCACTGATATAGACCTCGATATAGGCTGCCGTGAGTATGATGAGTAACATGACAAAAAAATGATATCCAATGAATTTGATAAATTGTTTATTTGGCAGTGCTTTGCCCCTCATGTAATCGATAATAATCTTGGCGAAACTAAATCCTATCGCACCGGAAATCCATATTCCAATCAACTCTATACTATGCGGTAAGGTGTGTTGTAATATTTCGCTGACTGATATGTTGCTGTGATAGACATTGCTCATCATATCTGCAGTAAAAAAACCGTTCTGTAACAGGCTAACGATAGTTATCATGCCAAGCATTGCTCCGCCCCCCATATTCAAAACGCATACTTGCAGATTATTCCAAAATATCAAGCCAAAAGCATAAATCTTTTTACCCTCATCCAAATATTGCTTTATTTGATAGATAACATTATTTTCCTGAGGTTCTGTTGTTTCTGGCAAAGATACGGAATTTTCAAAATCGACAAGGAATATCCGTATTAAAAAAGGAGCGAGCCAAAAACAAGCCGATAACAGGCAAAAGATCCAAAAGGCTCGTTTGTCATGGCTGAAATTTTTAGTTGTCATTCTCATTTCTCGAAAAAATCACGGAATGATCGATATATGAATGATGCCAATAGAGGCACCACAATAAATATAATACCCACGCCTATCATCGCAAATATGCCACCTTTCCAAGTTCCCTGATAGGGATTTTCAATTACGACTCCTGATAAAAAAGCAGCAATAAGAAACCCTGTCGTTAAAGCAGCAAACAAAATAAATAAAAAAGTTTTTGCAGTCATTATGTCACCGATAAATTAGCAAATGATATCATTCTATCATTCCGAGTTCTGGATTCTAAAATTTTTCATCCTTTTACAAAAAGCAATAGAGCTCAAAGTGAAACACTATAGCAAAGGAAAGAGCAGAGATAGCAATTGGTATTACTATGTCTAATAAATAACAACAAGTCATTTTATGAGACTCTAGACTCTTGTTTATTTTTTAAAAAAGTTTTTCAACCTCGTAAACACTATATACCCTCCAAAGGATAGAATAGCTGTACCAATCGGGATCACCAACATCCCTATAACAATTATCATATCCCCTTCTCGAGTACCTTTTGGGATTTCAATTAGATTTCCTTTAAGAAATGAATCTAAAAGCAGATATGTTACAGCTGCCGTAATAGCCATGGTAACAAAAATGCCTTTTGATAATCTGTTATTTTTATCCATAATAGCTTTGATAGTTTATTTTGATATGTGTTTTGGCTAATAGAAAAACAAAAAAATGGGTCTTATTTAGAATGACGCTTTTTCAAGAAAAACACTATGGCAAAGGAAAGACCAGAGACAGCAATTACTATTACGATGTACCCAACAACACTAATAATTGCGCCTTTCTCAGTGCCTGTGGGTATATCAATAATCTTACCTGAAAGAAAAAGGTGTAAAAGTATTGCTGCCATAATTCCAGCAATAATTCCATAAAGAATGGCGGCCCTTGAAAATTTACTTTTCTTATTCATATTTTCCTCGATTCAGCCTCGACAACTTTTTTTTTTAGACCGTTAAACCAAAAGTTAATTTTTACAGGAAAAACATTCCATCACAAATCCAATACGCCGCTCCCACTGGATTGAAGGTCACCCATATCGCGAATAATCCCGCTGAAGTCATAGCGATTGAAACCCCGCTAAAAGTGTATCCAATATAATTAAAGAGTTCTTTTCCTGTGGTGCCTGCTTTAGCCTTTGAAGCAATATAGATACAAGCTGCTCCAGCCTGTTGCAAATTCATATCCTGCTGTTGCACATTTTTTTGGCTCATACCTTGCAAAGTAGCCAAAGAAAAAATCATGCTCATTGCAAATGCGAGTATCGTTTTTTTCTTGATAATTTTCATTTTAATCACTCCTTTTTGTTAAATGATTGCCTCTGACATGCAAAACAATAAATGACTTGGCAAAAAACTAGGTAAACGTATCCTTGCCGTGAAAAAAGTATTTCCGCATTGAGGATAGCATAATAGTTTTCTCCCTTTTGGATTAATTATGCAATTTATTTATTAGCAGACCCATCTCTTGTTTTATTTCACTCCCCGCAGTTGTTTTCACTTTTTCATTCATTCCCACTATTTTTTGTGCTATTTTCACAGCATCATCATGCAACCCCATCTCAACATATAAATGAGCCAGGAGATATTTGGGATATAGTCTTGATGGGGTGATCGCAGATGCTGTTTCATAAGCTTTTTCAGCTTGCTCGTATCGTTCCGACGCTTTCAAAGAGTTGCCCAGCATGATAAATGCATGTGGATCACTACAGAGCTCTGTTGATTTCATCAAGTGATTGATACTGTCCTGGTAATCCTTATTGAGATGAAGGGCAGAACCATAATGAAAATGAAATATTCCTGTATTTTTTAAATATTTTGCGGCGTATTGATAGTCCTTTAATCCATTTTTAATATCATCACCAAGAATCTTTTTATAGCCGTTTTGAAAATGATAAATACCATATGTGTATGAAGAATTGAGATAAACCAGGCTAAACAAAACGAAAGCCCAAACAGAAAATAATAGATTGGACAGTTTTAAGAGCTGCAATGGTTTGTAATTCCCATCGGTGAAAATAATACTTGAAAATATTACAAACATGAATAGATTCGGCATCAAATTAAATGGATACGAGATGATACTCACGACTATCAATGCAACAAGCGAATATTTGGCAGCAAAATAATATTCTGAATGATAACCGAGTCGAGTTTTAAAGGCAAAATAGTTAATCAGCAGAAAGATGCCTAGTCCTACGAAACCCGAGTCAATCACCATTTCTAAAAACTCGTTGTAAGCACAGGTTACATAATCCGCAACTTTTATTTCCTTTGCTGTTGCTGTATTTTCGAGAAAATATTTTGCCTGTACTTTACCATAGTCATTTTCAAAGGAACCAAACCCATTTCCCCAAACCGGATTTTCGGCAATCATCGGAATACTGGTTTTCCAAATAAACAATCTGCCAAAGGCAGAATCCGGTTTATGGTTGTATAACGCTGTCAAAGCAAGAACCGCAATAACCAATAGCCCGATCAAACTTTTAATTTTTCCCGCATTTGATATATATTTACTCAACGCGTACTTTAGATTTAGCACGAGTCCAAGTCCTACAAAAGAAGCAATCCATGCCCCTCTTGAATTGGCAACGAGGATAAGATAAATCGCACTTGAAAAACAACCGACAATAAAGTAATATAGATTCTCTGACCGGAAGAATTGTTTATAATTCAAAATTACAAACAACAGAAATGGAACAGTAATCGATAAATACCCTGCTAATGCCCCCGGATTTCCAAATAGACCCCCAAAAACAAATTGGGCATCTGAATTTTTCAGAAATCCAAATATTTGTGCAAAACTTGTCATGATTTCAAGACATACACTGGCTAAAATTCCGTAAAAAATATACCGCAAGAAGCTTTTATTGTTCTGTAATAAAATCCGAATCCCGAAATAAAGCAAGAAAATGGCTAAAAAATCATATAAAGATTTATTGCCGACAAATGATCCTTGAAAAGCATTGTTCAAAAAAAGATACAACGCAAATACAACCATAAAAATATCAGGGATAACCATTTTCAAATCATTTTTGTTTTCCCCATTCCGGTACTGTACAAACACGGCAATAACAAGTAGCAGTATCAACAAATAATGCACAACTGCAGCATGTATGCTTTTATCAAGCAAGTGACTCGTTATCAGAATCAGAACAAGTGAAATTTTTAAGGTGTTGTTCATTGCTAGCCGAGTTGTTTTGCTTTTAAACTTTACTCCAAAACAATGCCCCACAACTAAAATAACGTAAAAATAAATATAAATGTCAACAAAAAAAATGAAATTAGTGAAAATAGATGCTAATTATTACAAATTTATTGCATATAGGATTTTCAGGCGGGTGCAAAGAAAACAAAAATGCGGGAGGGTGTCATTGCAAAAAAAAGCGGACTCGTGGTGCCAAAGTGATTTCCCGCCCTGGCAGATAAGAAGAGCTGTTGAATTGTTTAACTGTTGATCGTAGATTTTCTACAACGGAGAACAAAAATCCAACCACACACCCTCACACTCTAGAGCTCTTACGTTCCCACATTTTTCACGTTCCCACGTCTTTTCCCCCCTGTTGACATCCCGAAAAGACCTTTAT
>CAYNUX010000035.1:0-17090 GCA_964400115.1 uncultured Cytophagia bacterium | reverse complement strand
CCCTTATTTGTTACGCGGAGAAGAGGGTGCAGGTCTGGCTAAAGAGGTGAGTTGAAATAGCCAAAATATGACTATCCTTTACTGGATCATTGATTTTAACTGGATCAAAAATGCGCATCTTGAATAAAATAACAATTCTTTTTTTCACACTTGCGATCAATCTTGCCTTCGGTCAAGTACAAAGATTTCCAAAGCCCGATTTTCAGGCAGGATACGAGCAACCGTCCCTGACAACCCCCGAACCTCGTGCCATGGGATTGGAAATGCTTGATGTGATTGTCCTGATCGGGGCCCTGTCCCTGGCCTCATATTTTGCTTTGAAAAAACGCTCGAGAAAACATATTTTTGGATTAACACTCTTTTCGCTTGCCTACTTTGGCTTTTGGCGACAGGGATGCGTCTGTTCCATTGGTGCAATACAAAATGTATCATTGGCAATGTTTGATTCAGGGTATGTTATTCCTCTTATTGTGGTCGCCTTTTTTGCATTGCCTCTTATTTTCACCCTTTTTTTTGGTCGCACTTTTTGTGCCGGTGTTTGTCCGCTGGGTGCCATTCAGGATGTGGTGCTTTTAAAACCCGTCCGCGTTCCAAACTGGCTGGCGCAGGGTCTGAGTATTCTGCCTTATGTGTATCTGGGGACTGCTGTACTGTTTGCGGCAACCGGCGCAGGCTTTCTCATTTGCAGATATGATCCGTTTATCGGTTTCTTTCGTTTTGGCGCCTCCTTTAACATGATTCTTTTTGGCGGATTCTTGTTATTGTTGGCTACTGTCGTCGGCCGGCCCTATTGCAGATTTTTATGTCCGTTAAGTGTCTTGTTAAACTGGAGTTCCCGGCTGTCGCGCAAGCATGTTACCATAACCCCGGCAGAATGTATCAACTGCAGACTGTGTGAAGACTCGTGTCCGTTTGGTGCCATTAATCCTCCAAGCGAGTCTGGGCCTCCGGAAAAACGTTCACAAGGCCTCAAACGGCTGGCACTTGTTTTAGTGCTTGCACCAATCATTATTATCGCCAGTGGATGGGTCATATCAAAGGGTTATGTGCCCTTGTCTCGTCAGCACTTTACGGTTTCATTGGCTGAGCAAATTCGGATGGAAAATCAGGGCCTGATCACAGAATCCACTGAAGAGACAAAAGCTTTCCGTTCTTCAGGTACACCAGTGCAAGAGCTCTATGATAGCGCTCTGGCCATTCAAAATAAATTCAGAATTGGCGGATGGATACTCGGGGGCTTTATAGGTTTTATTATCATTGTCAAAATCATCAATCTTTCTATTATCCGTCAACAAAACGATTATACAGCCGATAATGGCAATTGTGTGAGCTGCGGCCGATGTTTTTCCTATTGTCCGGTACAGGCCGGAACGTCGAATCAGTGATCTAGTATGGGATGAAAATGGAAAACGACAAACAAAATCGATTAAAAGCTTTGATCGCCAAACGCGTGGTAATTGTGTCATTCATTTTTGCGGCATTACTCAGCGTGCTGTTGATTGCCAACACGATTCAGATGAAAACAGTGGATCCACTCAATAGTCCGGCACTGACACAGCTGATGAAGCAACTGCAAAAAAGTCCTGATGACCAGGCTCTCAAAGAACAAATCCGTGCACTGGATCTTTTGGCACGTAAGGCCTATTTTACCTATCAATGGCAGATTCGTACAGGCACGCTCATGCTATTTGTTTCTGTGCTTGTTCTGCTCATTTCTCTGAAAACCCTTAGCTCCATGCGACGGCAATTGCCTGATTTTGAAAGCGAAACCGATAGTGAGCGCACCTGGATGGATCAGGTATTATCGAGAAAGTCGCTTGTCATTGGAGCTGTGACCCTGTTCGCGTTGGCTTTTTTGGGCGGCGCTCTTTCAGAGAGTGCTTTAAAAGACCTTGAAAAAGATCCTGCAAAGCAAGGTTCTTTTGCATCCAGAGAAGAATTGGCGGAAAATTGGCCGGTTTTCAGAGGTCCGAATGGCCTTGGTGTGGCGACTATGACCTCTGCCCCAACAGAGTGGGATGGTGAAAGCGGTGAGAATATCGTCTGGAAAGTCGAGGTTCCCAAACCCGGTTTCAATTCTCCAATTATCTGGAAAGAAAAACTGTTTTTATCCGGTGCAGATGAGGATTTGCAGCAGGTCTATTGCTATGATACGGATTCCGGTGATCTTTTATGGACAACAGATATCACCAATGTCCCCGGCACTCTGTCAGAATCTCCCAGTGTTTCAGATGATACCGGCTATGCCGCACCTACCATGGCTACTGACGGCCAGCGTGTTTTTGCGATTTTTGCCACAGGAGATCTGGCTTGCCTCGATATGTCCGGCAATATTCTGTGGTCTAAAAATCTGGGACTGCCGGATAATCATTATGGCCACTCTTCTTCACTGATCACTTTTGAGGACTTGCTTATCGTTCAATATGATCACAATGATAGTCAGCAATTATATGCATTTAACACGTTTAACGGCAATCTGGTTTATGAAACCCCTCGACCGGATGTACAGATCTCCTGGGCTTCTCCGGTTTTGATCGATTTCGAGAATCAAGTTCAGGTGGTTATTAATTCCAACCCCTTTGTCATGGGATATGACCCCAAAACCGGTCAGGAACTGTGGCGGGTTGAATGTATGAGCGGCGAGGGCGCTCCTTCTTCGGCCTTTGCAGAAGGCCGGGTTTTCGCTGTAAACGAATTTGCTCTTTTAGCAGGCATTCAACTCGAACCCGCACCTTCCATGATCTGGGAATATGAAGATGAACTCTCTGAAGTCTCCAGCCCTATAGCGACATCCGATTTATTGATTATGGCCTCCAGCTATGGGTCGATTTCGTGTCTGGATGCCAAAACGGGTGAGTTGATCTGGGATCAGGAATTTGATGATGGATTTTATTCTTCGCTCATCCTTGTCGGTGATGTTGTCTATGCCATGGACCTGTCGGGCGTTATGCATATGTTTAAAATGGACAAAGTCTATTCCGAGCTGGGCTCGGCAGAACTCGGTGAAGACGCCATGACAACGCCGGTATTCATGCATGAGCGTATCTATATCCGAGGGACAGAACACTTGTTTTGCATAGGAAGTTGAGCACCAAATGATCCATACAGATAAAGTCGATGACCACATGATGCAGATCCTCCAGGCCATTATTAACCAGCATGGTCGTGATGCTCATGCCGTTATCCCCATTTTACAGGCTATCCAGACAACCTACAAGTATCTACCCGAACCCGCTTTGCGTGCGGTTTGCGATCTTACCGAGATTCGTATGGCAGAACTTGTGGGGGTCTCTACGTTTTATTCACAGTTTCGGCACAAACCTGTTGGTGACCATATCGTCCAGGTCTGCACAGGAACAGCTTGTCATGTCAAGGGTGCCGAAAGAGTGTATGACGCTTTCCGCGACGAGTTTCATCTGTCCAAAGGCGAAGACACGGATGCCAGTCATCTCTATACAATCCAAAAAGTCGCTTGTCTCGGTTGTTGTACTTTGGCACCTGTGGTACAGATAGATGAGGTAACGTATGGTCATGTACAGCCAGAGAAGGTACGTGATGTATTAAAGAATTTCAGCTCGCGTGATCACGATGCTTCATCATCACCCGTTGTGATGGAGGGGCATGCCGATGATGTCGGAGAGATCCGTATTGGTCTGGGTTCCTGCTGTGTTGCGAGTGGCAGTGGCGAGGTACGCAATGCTCTGCATGAAACGCTGCAAGAGTCCGGAATTCATACGAGGATCAAACGGGTTGGCTGTGTGGGCATGTGCCATCGTGTACCCTTGTTAGAAGTGATTCCTGCGGATAAGGATAAAGAACCCGTGCTTTATGACCAGGTTACTCCTGAACAGGTACGGGATATCGTTCTAAAACACTTTTACCCACCCTCTTTAAAGCAACGGTGGCTGAGCAAGGCGCGTCAGTGGCTCAATTCCATTTATGATGACCGCACAAGCGGCTTTACACGACACGGTTTGCATGTGCGTGATCCTTTGATTCAAGCTTTTCTCGGACGTCAGATTCATATCGCCACTGAACATGCCGGTTATGCCGATCCCCTGGATCTGCTCGATTATCGCAACCGGGGCGGATTCAGAGCTGTGGAACGGGCATTGGAGTTAGGTCCGGAAAAAGTGATTCAGGAAATATCTGAAAGCGGCTTGCGCGGTCGTGGAGGAGCTGGATTTCCAACAGGTAAAAAATGGCAGATCGCGGCCGAGGTAGAGGATGATCAGAAATATATCGTCTGTAATGGCGATGAAGGAGATCCGGGAGCTTTTATGGACCGCATGATTCTGGAATCCTATCCGTTCAGAGTTTTAGAAGGAATGATTATCGGTGCGTTGGCGATCGGTGCCCACAGAGGCTATCTCTATATTCGGGCAGAATACCCATTGGCCGTTGAACGCGTTCGCGGAGCCATCAGGAAATGCGAGCAGGAAGGTCTGTTGGGAGAGAATATCCTGGGCTCCGGATTTTCTCTGACGTTACAGATTATGGAAGGTGCCGGAGCTTTTGTCTGCGGCGAAGAAACTGCATTGCTTGCATCCATTGAAGGCAAACGAGGCATGCCCCGTTTCCGGCCCCCTTATCCGGCTCAACAAGGATTGTGGAACCGTTCTACCCTGGTAAACAATTGTGAGACGTTTGCTACGGTTCCCTGGATCATGAATCACGGAGCTGAATCTTTTTCAAGCATGGGCACCGCCGAGAGCAAGGGAACCAAAGTGTTTTCGCTGGCCGGCAAGATTGCGCGCGGAGGCCTGATCGAGGTGCCCATGGGCATCACGATTCGTCAAGTCGTGGAGGAAATTGGCGGAGGCATTGAACATGGCAAACGTTTCAAGGCTGTGCAAATCGGGGGGCCCTCAGGTGGATGTGTGCCGGCAGAGCTCGCTCATACCAAGGTCGATTATGAGGATCTGACACGGGTGGGAGCCATGATGGGTTCAGGAGGATTGCTGGTCATGGATGAATCCGATTGTATGGTCGATATCGCCCGCTATTTTCTCAGTTTTACCTTTGATCAGTCGTGTGGCAAATGTACCTATTGTCGTATCGGCACCAAACATATGCTGAGTATCCTGGAACGCCTGTGCGAAGGCCAGAGCAAAAAAGGGGATCTGGAAAAACTGGAAGAGCTTGCACACAAAACCAAACAAGGAAGCTTGTGCGGATTGGGCAAAACCGCTCCCAATCCCGTGCTTTCCACATTGACCTATTTTCGGGAAGAGTATGAAGCTCATCTGGAAGGCAAATGCCCTGCAAAAAAATGCAAGGCTTTGATCGAATATACGGTAACCGATGATTGTATCGGGTGCACGCTTTGTGCTCAGAAATGTCCGGCCGACGCCATCGAACCTTTACCTTATGAGAAACACTTTATTATACAGGAGAATTGTACTCGATGCGATACATGCTATCAGGTATGTCCGAGTGACGCTATCCGCATCGATTAGAAAAAATATCTATGAAAGTATCCCTGACCATAGACGGCAAAACAGTTACTGTTCCGCCCCATTATACCCTTCTTGAGGCATCTGAAACCCTTGGCATCGCAATCCCGACACTATGTCATTTGCCAGGTCATGCCCCATTTACCTCGTGTATGATTTGTATGGTTCATGATCTCGACAATGATCGTCTTCTTCCTGCTTGTTCTGCCCGGGTAGCACAAGGAATGAATATTGCGACCAGAGATGATAAAGTGAATTTTTTCCGCAAAGACACGCTGGATCTGCTTCTGAGCGAACATGTGGGTGACTGTGAGGCGCCCTGTCATCGGATTTGTCCGGCACTCATGAATATTCCGCTGATGATCCGGCAGATCCGTGATGAAAAATTTCGTGACGCCCTGATAACCGTCAAACAGGATATTGCACTTCCGGCAGTGCTGGGGCGAATCTGTCCGGCGCCCTGTGAAAAAGGCTGTAACCGGAATCAGCACGATGAGGCTGTCTCTATTTGTCTGCTCAAGCGCTTTGTCGCTGATTGGGATCTGGCTCAGGATGATCCCTATTTACCACTCCAAAGTCCTTCGTCCGGAAAAAATGTCGCTATTGTTGGTGCCGGGCCTGCCGGACTCTCGGCTGCCTATTATATGGCCCAAATGGGGCACACTGCCGTCTTGTTTGATGATCATCCGAAGCCCGGAGGGATGTTGCGTTATGGTGTGCCTGAAGATAAACTGTCTCGTGATGTGCTGGATGCAGAGATTGCACAAATTTTCCGTTTGGGTGTCGAATTTCAAGGCAATACCCCGCTCAGCGATAAAAATAATTTTCAGGCATGGATCAAAGAGTATGATGCTGTCATTCTGGCCATGGGAGCCCAACAGAGTGACTGGCTCGATGGGCTGGGATTGGAACATACCCGACGGGGTGTGGTGATCGACCGTCACAACCACGCGACTCGTATAGATCGCGTTTTTGCAGGAGGCAGTCTTGTCTCGAGCAGCAAGATGGCGGTGCGCGCTGTTGGACACGGCAAGACCATGGCCCTTTCAGTCGATCAGTTTTTGAGAGGTGAACCTGTCAATGGACGCCGATCTCGTTTTAATTCTATGATGGGCAGATTGCAGCCGGGTGAAGGAAATGAACTCGAGCGCGAGGCTGCGTCACATTCCAGAATTAGTCCTTTTGAGGACGGAGGAGGCTTGACAGATCAACAGTCAAGAAAGGAAGCTGAACGCTGTTTTCATTGCGATTGCCGTAAACCAGAGTCCTGCAAGTTGAGATTGTTTGCTGACCTTTATGATTCGCATCAGCAGCGGTTTCTCACCGGCAAACGGCCTGCATTCGAACGCATCGTGCAACAGGATATGGTGGTCTATGAACCCGGAAAATGTATCAAATGCGGTCTTTGTGTGCGCATCACCAAACTCAGGGGAGAAAAACTCGGTTTGACATTTGTCGACAGGGGATTCAATGTACGAGTCCGTGTGCCGTTTAACGACTCATTAGCAGATGCCCTTTCCGAGGCAGCCCGGGAATGCATTGAAACATGCCCCACCGGTGCCCTGTCATGGATGAATGCCGAGGAGCATCTGGAATGATTCCAGTTCATTGAGAAAAGATTTGATCGGAAATCGGATTATCTGATTCCAATATTTTGTTTTGCTTGAAAAACAGCCAGAGAATAACATGACACGATTAAAATCACTCTTATTTTTAAGCCTTTTGCCTCTTTTGACCCTTTCTTGCTCCACGACCGACAAAACCGGTCTGGATGCCGGCAAAGGTCACTGGCCGGTGTTTCGGGGCGTGGCTAACCTGACCGGCGTCTCTGATAGCCCTTTGCCTGAAAAGCCAGAATTATTGTGGTCATTTGAAACCGGTAATGATATCAAATCAACACCGGTCATCGCGGATGATCGCATTTTTCTCACCTCCACAGACGGTTTTGTCTATGCGCTCGATCCGATCGATGGTTCTCTTTTATGGAAATTCGATGCAAAAGATGACATTGAAGCTTCTCCGCTTTATCTCGATAACAAAATTTTTGTCGGCAATCTGAGCGGAATGTTTTATGCAATCGATGCAGAAACCGGACAAATCGCATGGCAGTTCGAAGCCCAGGATCAAATCTATGGATCTGCAAATTGGTTGCCCGCTGATAGCCCCGGGGCTTTTCGTATCCTGGTAGGGAGTTATGATAACCGGATGTATTGCTTTGATGCAGAGACCGGTGAAAAAGAGTGGGTTTTTGAAACCGATAATTATATCAATGGAGCTCCGGCAACGGATGGGCAAAAAGTCATCTTTGGAGGGTGCGACGAGCAGCTATATATCCTTTTTGCTGATGATGGCAAACTCAAGGGACAGGTCAATGCGGGTTCTTATATAGCTGGCTCTGCGGCACTGATTGATGATATGGCTTATCTGGGACATTATGGATCGAATGTTCTTGCCATCGATCTTTCCGAACAGGAAATCGTCTGGCAATATACCCCAAAAGATGCTCAGTCTTTTTTCTCGTCTCCCGCAGTGAATGATGAATTTCTGGTCATTGGATCGAGGGATAAAAATGTTCACTGCCTGGATCGCCAAACAGGTCAGGTGCGCTGGACGTTTGCCACACTCGATGACGTCGATGCGAGTCCGGTCATTGCCCGGGATAAAGTCGTTGCTGCATCCCTGGATGGGAGAATTTACATTCTCGATTTACAGAGCGGCAAACAACTCTGGTCTTTTGAAATCGGTGCCGATTTGACCGGTTCACCTGCAGTGACCGGTGGAAAGATATTTGTCGGTAGTGAAGACGGAATTCTTTATGCCTTTGGAGAGCGCACATGAAAATCATACACATCATCCCAGGATCAGGTGGAACTTTTTATTGTCAGAATTGCATGCGGGATAATGAGCTCATCCGTGCTCTAAAAAACGCCGGGCATGATGTGCGTATGGTTCCCATGTATCTGCCCCTTAATGTCGATATCCATGGCATCATGGGGGATACCCCTGTGTTTTATGGTGCCATCAATGTCTATTTGAAAGAAAAAGTGCCCTTTTATCGGCACGCACCTGTGTGGCTCGAGCGACTCTTTGACTCTGAATCTATTTTACAAAAAGTGGCCAAACGCTCTGAATCGACCCGTGCCGAAGGCCTGGAAGAGATGACACTCTCTATGCTCAGGGGCGAAAAAGGACGTCAGGCAACCGAACTGGAACATCTGGTCAATTATCTTTTAAAAGAAATTCAACCCGATGTCGTGCATCTCTCCAATGCCCTGTTACTCGGCCTGGCAAAGAGACTGCGCAATGATCTGGGTGCGGCCATCGTCTGTTCGCTACAGGATGAAAATGAGTGGATCGATCCCATGCGCAGCCAATATCAACAGCAGGTATGGGACCTGATGGCCGAACGCGCACAGGATGTACATGCGTTCGTGGCAGCCAGTCAGTATTATGCCGATCGTTCTGTGCAACAAATGAAACTGGATCCTGCCCGTGTCAAAGTGGTTTACGGCGGTGTGAATCTTGACGGATATGTCCAGTCAGGTTTGCCTATGGATCCACCAGTGATCGGCTATCTCTGTCGCATGAGCGAATATTTTGGATTAGGTCTGGTAATCGATGCCTTTATTGAATTAAAAAAAGATCCACAATATTCTAAAACACAATTGTGGCTTACCGGCGGATATACCGGCGATGATAAACCCTATATTGACGCCAAACTCGATCAGGCACGGCAAGCCGGTGTTGCCAACGATATCCGTGTTTGGGAAGAATTTGACAGGCAAAACAGAATCAAATTCCTGCAATCGCTCACTTTGCTTTCTGTACCGGTTCTGAACGGGGAGGCTTTTGGAGCTTATCAGGTGGAAGCCCTGGCTGCCGGTGTACCTATTGTTCAACCGAATGTAGGAGGGTACGCCGAGTTTGTGGAATATACGGGGGGTGGACTCGTTTACGAACCCAATACCGCAGAACAGTTGGCTCGAGCCTGGAAAGAAACGTTAACCAATCCCGAGAAAATTAAAGCCTTGGGCTCCCAGGGCCGTACCAGGGTGTACCAGGAATTTTCAATGCAAAGGATGGCGAGTGATATGATCAATGTCTACCAGGGAGTAATGTCAGAGCGGAAGGAAATCTGAAAATGGCAAAAAGTCCTTTAATAAACCTGTTGATCGTTGGTTTGATTTTATGTTTTATTGTTTTGTCCCAAGCACTTGCCGAGGAGGACTGGGGCCGATTCAGGGGGCCGAATGGGAGCGGTCTGTCAGGCACAAAAAATGTCCCTGTAAAATTTACGCAAAATCATACACTGTGGAGTGTACCACTCGAGGGTATAGGGCATTCAACACCTGTCGTGCAAAATGGGACTGTCTTTGTGACCAGCGCTGACTCTGATTCACGGACAATTTATTTGTTCGCGATAAAGGCTGCCGATGGATCTCTTTTATGGCAAAAAAGCCAGCCGTTTGATCCTTACCATATCAATAATGATAACAGTTATGCTTCTTCATCTCCTGCTGCGGATTCACATCGCGTTTATTGGCTGGTACTGGAGGAAACGAGAACCATGCTGACTGCCTATGCCCATGACGGCCAGCAGGTATGGCAGCAGTCCTTCGAGGGTATTAAAACCCGTCACGGATCAGGATGTTCGCCCATGATCGTAGACGATCTTTTGATTTTTACCCTCGAGCATGAAGAGAGCAAGAGTGATAAATCCAGTAAATGGATTGCCGTTGACAAGAACTCGGGTCATGTCCAGTGGCAATTGTCCAGGAATACCGCGACCAGTAATTCGTTTTCAACCCCTTGTGTCCTGGTGGTAAATGGTGAAAAACGATTGGTATTTACCAGTGAAAGTCATGGTCTTTCTGCAGTACGGGTTGCGGATGGCTCTGTGGTATGGGAACTGTCTGATGCTTTGACCGCTCGTGCTATCTCTTCGCCCGTCCTGAGTGGAGACCGGATTTGGGCCACGCGTAAAGGTGAGCTGGTGGCATTCAAAGGAGTAACAGGACCCAACCCGGAGATTGCCTATCAATTACCGGCAAAATATTCTCCCTATGTACCGACGCCTCTGGTTAAAGATGGATTGCTGTATAATTTTATGGATAACGGATATGTTTCCTGTCATCATGCCGCTGATGGAGAGTTGATCTGGCGTGAAAAACCCGGTGGCCGGTTTTATGGATCCCCGATTTGCATCGATGACCGTCTCTATGCCATCACCAGAGATGGTGACGTGATTGTCCTTAAAACCGGTAAGACGTTTGAGGTCTTGGCGATCAATCCGATAGGAGAGGGGAGCCATGCAACTTGCGCTCTTGCTGGTGATATGCTTGTCGTCCGTACATTTAGTAAACTTGCTGGAATTGGAAACTAGGACGAGTTCGGCAACCGGCCTGGATGAAATGAATGTGTTTGAATTTTAGTCTTATGACTTGAGGTTATTTATGTTGTTAAAATGTGATAAAATAAGCAAACACTATCGCTCAACCATCAAGGCTCCGGCACGTACGGTGCTTCAGGATCTCGAGTTATCTGTGGAGACAGGGTCGAGCCTGGCAATCGTAGGTCCCTCAGGCTCGGGAAAAAGTACATTGCTCAATCTCATCGGACTTTTAGATAAACCGTCTTCCGGAACACTCTTTTTTGATGGCAACAATGCCGAGCAATTGGATGAGAATGTTCGGGCCCGAATTCGTAATCGCGGAATTGGATTTATTTTTCAGATGCACCATTTGTTGCCTCAATGTACAGTTTTTGAGAATATCTTGATTCCGACTCTGGCTACGGATAATAATAATTCGGATTACGGATCTCTTGCAGAAACACTTTTAGACCGAGTCGGTTTGCTGGAGCATGCCCATAAATTGCCCGGACGCCTTTCTGGTGGGGAACAACAAAGAGTGGCAGTGGTACGTGCTTTGATTAACCGGCCAAAACTGTTGTTAGCCGACGAACCCACAGGTTCTTTGGATCATCGAACAGCCGACCAATTGGCTGATTTATTGGTTGAATTAAATAAGGAACAGGCTCAGACCCTTGTGATGGTCACACACTCGCAACGATTGGCGGAACGTATGCAGCGAACACTCTATTTACGTGATGGCAGGCTCTGGGATCAGGACCACGAGTCTTGACGTATGAGCATAAATGATGTCAAGAATTAAAGTGGTCTTGTAAGCCTATGAACCGTTTTAAATATATTTTTCGTAATCTGTCCTATTATCGCAGAACTCACCTGGGAATCGTGTTGGGTGCAGCCTTGAGTACTGCTGTACTCGTTGGAGCATTGGTTGTGGGTGATTCAGTGAGCGGTAGTTTACATCGTCTTGTGGATTTCAGGCTGGGCACCACGCATCATGCTTTGATCACCGGTGACAGAATGGTCAGTGCTGATATAAGCCAGAGATTTTCAGAACCTCCTGTACCTGTTTTACAGGCCAGAGGTTTGGCTGTCGCTCGGGGCGGAGAATCACGCGTCAATCGATTACGGATCTATGGTATAGATGAACGTTTCGATAGAGTTTTCAATACAAAGGATCTTTACGCGGACCTTTCCCGGAATCAGATCATTATCAATAGCCATCTGGCCAATCGGTTGAATGTCAGTGCTGGAGACCAGCTGCTTATCCGGCTTGAAAACCTCGATTATTTACCCAAAGATGCCCCTCTGGCATCGGCTGATGATCGTTCCCGCGCAGTCAGAATGAGCATTATGACCATCGTCGATGATGCCCAGGGCGGACGTTTTAATCTCGATCCTGACCAGGTGTCTCCAATGAACGTTTTTATGCATCTGGAGCGTTTGAATCAAGAGATGGATCTGGTTAATCAAGCCAATTTGCTTTTATTTCACTCCAACAATGCGAATGCAGAACTTTTAAACCAAGAGCTCGATAAGGTATGGAAACCTTTGGATGTTGGACTTTTAATAACTGCGTTGCCCGATCAGGATAGTGTTGAACTTTCGAGCCAGCGAATCTTTATTGATCCTGAAATAGAGCGTGTGGCTTTGCAACACCCCGGCGCCAGACCTCTTTTGACCTATTTTGTAAATTCACTCTCTGCAAACGGTCGCTCTACGCCTTATAGTTTTGTGACTGCCATGCCATCTCCAGACAGCGACAAGACATGGGATGAGAAAGACATATGGATCAATTCCTGGCTGGCTAAAGATCTGAATGCTGAGACAGGGGATTCACTTACACTTTCTTTTTATGTTGTTGGCCCTATGCGCACTCTTGTTGAAGAGAGCCGGACTTTTGCAATACGTCGGATTTTACCTATGAGCTCCGCGTTGCTCGACCGGGAATTATTACCTGACTTTCCGGGTCTTGCTGATGAAGAAAATTGCAGGGATTGGGAGCCAGGCATCCCTGTCGATTTGGATCGTATCCGGGACATTGATGAAACGTATTGGGATGACTATCGCGGAACTCCTAAAGCTCTTATTGGCCTCGCCACCGGACAAAAGATGTGGGGAAACCGGTTTGGTCAGGTAACTGCGATTCGCTTTAAGGAATCGCCGGAGAGTGTTTGCCAACATCTTAAAGCCAGACTTACGCCAGGCATGCTGGGATTACAACTTTTAGACGTACGCCAGCAAAGTGAACGAGCCAGTTCTCAATCCGTGGATTTTGCAGGGTTGTTTTTAGGATTGTCCTTTTTCATCATCGTTGCAGCTTTGTTATTAACCGCACTGTTGTTTGTGCTCAATATCGAACAACGGCAGCAAGAGACGGGTCTCTTGCTAGCCCTTGGATTTACCGGCAAACAAGTACAGCGAATGCTCTTGATCGAAGGATCGATTCTCGCTTTTTTGGGAACCATCGCCGGGGTTTTGGGAGGCCTCATTTATAATCAGCTGGTTCTTTTGGCCCTTAAAAGTATCTGGGGGGGAGCTGTAGGTACCTCGGCCTTGACATTGGTCATTAATGGCGGTACGCTGGCTATGGGGGCTGCTATTGGTTTTGTGGTTGCTCTGTTGGCTATGGCTTTTGCCTTGCGTAATCAGGCCACAAGACCGATCACCGAACTGCAAAGAGGGTCAACAGGTGTGATCATGCGCTCTGGCAAACGTCAAAAATTTTCGTTTGCTGTGGCTGCGATTTTTACAATAACTGCGGTTGCTATTGTCGTTATGACCTCGGCAGGACAAACAAGACAGGCAGCCGGTGCCTTTTTCGCCGGAGGCACACTTTTGCTTATCGCCGGGATTTTTTTTATTTATGGCATGCTGTTGCGTTCTCTTTCTGTACCGCACGTCCAGCTGACTTTGGGTCGTCTTGCCTGGTTAAATGCTTCGCGCAAGCGAGGCCGGACTTTAGCTTTGGTGGCCTTGCTTGCCAGCGCATTATTTATCGTTTTTACCGTCGGTGCAAACCGCCAAAGCATGTCAGCCAATGAACAGGAACGGAATTCTGGTACCGGTGGATTCGCCTTGTTCATAGAGACCAGCCTGCCCATTCTTTATGATCTCGATTCGACCAAGGGAAAAGAGTTTTATTCATTGGATTCTCTCGATTCGGTCGGCTTTGTGCAATTGAAATTACGCTCCGGTACCGACGCCAGTTGTCTCAATTTGCACCGCGTCAGTACCCCACATCTTTTGGGCGTCGATCCGGTCGAGCTGCACAAAAGGCACGCTTTTACATTTACCACGGTGACAAATTCTGTCGATCCTGAGCAGCCCTGGCTTTCTCTGCAAAGCGAGTTGGGTTCTGATGTTATCCCCGGAATTGCCGATGAGACTGTCATCGTTTGGGGATTGGGCAAAAGTGTAGGAGATTCGGTACAATATATCGACGAACAGGGCAACGAGTTTTATGTAAGGCTGGTTGCCAGTCTGGCTCCCAGTATCATGCAAGGGCATGTCATGATCTCACGCCACCATTTCATTCAACGATATCCTTCTATTAGTGGGTCTCATATGTTGCTCGTTGATGCACCGTTTGACACTCTTGACAAAATTCAAGAGCATCTTGCATGGGCCCTTCAGGATGAGGGGGCGCAGATTACCCGTTCAAGTGTGCGGCTGTCTGGTTTTAATCAGGTCACGAATACATACCTGTCTATTTTCTTGCTGTTGGGCGGTCTGGGGATGATGCTTGGCGTTGCGGGTATTGCTATTGTGGTCTTTAGAAATGTGATGGAAAGAAGAGAGGAACTGGCTGTGATGCGGGCATTGGGCTGGTCGCCTGAACGGCTCGATCGGTTAGTCAAGCGAGAACATGTTTGGCTTTTGTCTTTGGGTTTATTTCTCGGTGCGGCAAGTGCACTCATTGCTGTTTTGCCCGCTTTATTGACTCCAGGATCCTCTATTCCTGTGGTGACCATTGTTGTCATTTTCTTTGTGGTGCTTTTTAGCGGCTGGGTTTGGACACGAATTTCCACCCATATAGCCATGAAATCAGAGATTCTGAGTATTCTTCAAAAAAGATAATCTGGTTTTTTAGATCCTTTTTATACTCTTGCTTGACTCTGATAACCCGTTTTATTATTTTATTTAAACCGGTTCAAATTTATAATTCATATGGATAACATAATTAATATCGAGAACAAAGAGAGGACAGAATCGTGAAAAGCCGAAGAACATTCATGAAACAATCAGCAGCCGGACTGGCTGGTGCTGCTCTGATGTCGTCCATTCCTTCCCGGGTTCTGGGAGCTAATGACAGAATTCGGGTCGCGGTTATGGGAACCAATAGTCGGGGTATGGCGCTGGCTACAGAGTTTGCAACCTTGAAAAATTCAGAGGTCGCTTATATCGCTGATGTGGATTCGCGGGTTGTGGAACGCAGTGTAGCCAAGGTCAATGAAATGCAGGGCAAAAAACCAAAGGGTATCGTTGATTTTCGCCAAGCCCTGGAAGACAAAGATGTCGATGCCCTGGTCATTGCTGCACCTGACCATTGGCATGCACCTGCGACACTGATGGGACTCAAAGCCGGTAAGCATGTTTATGTCGAAAAACCCTGCGGACACAACCCCCGCGAAGGCGAGCTGTTGATCACTGCGCAGAAAAAGTACAATAAAGTCGTACAAATGGGAAATCAACAACGTTCATCGATCCAGTCTCAACAGGCATACCGTGATCTCAAAGATGGTCTTATTGGCGAACCCTATATGGGCAAAGCGTTTTATGCCAACAATCGCGGTCCTATCGGGAATGGAAAAGTTGTGGCTGTGCCTGATTGGTTGAATTATGAATTGTGGCAAGGTCCGGCTCCTCGTGTACCCTACCGCGATAATGTCGTGCATTATAACTGGCACTGGTTCTGGCGTTGGGGCACCGCTGAAACCTGCAATAATGCCACGCACGAAGTCGATGTATGCCGCTGGTTCCTGGATCTCGATTATCCGACCAAAGTGTCTTCTACAGGCGGTCGATATGCCTATGATGATGACTGGGAATTTCCCGATACACAGGTCGTTGGATTTGAGTTTGGTCCGAAAAAATCCATCGTATGGGAAGGCCGCAGCTGTAATCCAAGACCGGTCGAGGGAAAAGGGCGCGGCGCTGCGATTTATGCGACCAAGGGTACCCTGATCATCGATCGTAATGGTCATACTTTTTATGATGAAAAAAATAATGTTCTGAAACAGATGGAATCCGGCGATCAAAATGCCACCCTGGATACCACGGGAGCAGGCGGCTCTTTGAATGGTTTGCATATCGGCAACTTTTTGGATGCCATACGAACCGGTGCCGAACAAAATTCGCCCATCGAGGAAGGCCACAAGAGTGTTTTGTTGTGCCACCTGGCCAATATCGCTCAGGAACTCGGCCGTTCGTTGAATCTCGATCCACTGAATGGTCGCATTGTCGATGATGCACAAGCCATGAAAATGTGGAGCCGGGAATATGAACCTGGTTGGGAAATGATTGTATAATCCTTCTTTGACCGAAAGATTTAAATGGGCCGATATTTCCTGTCGGCCCATTTTTTTTTGACCTGTAATTCAGGTCACTTTTATCGAAATCGTAAATATCGCTTTTGAAAAAAAACGAGTTTCTTTATTTTTTTGTTGCATTTTTTAAGTCCATTATTTAACTTTCGATGTCAATTTAAGGTACACTGTCTTTTACCCCTCTGTATTGGTGATGAAGCATTAGAAGTTAATGCAACATAACCATAAAGTTTGACATGAATGAGAGGTTCATGACGAACTTTGTCTCGGGGCAGGTTGAGAGCAGAGATGTACGTAACACAATTATTTATTTCAAGAGGTTTTAGCATGGAAACAGGAACTGTAAAGTGGTTCAACAGCTCCAAGGGTTATGGTTTCATCACGAGAGAAGAAGGTGAAGACGTATTTGTGCATTACAAAGCGATCCAGGGCGATGGATACCGCTCCCTAGAAGAAGGGGATCGGGTTCAATTCGATGTCGAAAGTGGGCCCAAAGGATTGCAAGCTGCAAATGTCACCAAAGTCTGAGCATTCCATTGAAAATTCAAACCCCAGTCATTTGATTGGGTTTTTTTTTTTGCCCGGAAACTCGGAACAAGGTCCTCGCCTGATTGTAATAGAGGGTTCGCTTTCTTTATCAGAATGGCTGACCCTCTGTACCGATACCCTGTTACCGTATTACCATCATCTTTCGGCTTTTTGTGTGTCCATTGCTCT
>CAYNUX010000034.1:0-17293 GCA_964400115.1 uncultured Cytophagia bacterium | reverse complement strand
CGGAACACTGTTTCCCCGCGGACTGGCCGTTGATAACGCCATCGATATGGTCAAGCTGCTGGAACCCCTTGCCGGCCGGTTCGCGATCTCTGTTTTTGTCGCCGGTATCGTCAGCGCCGGATTGTCGTCGCTCTTTCCGCATCTGATGCTCGCACCCTGGTTTCTGGCTGACCTGACCGGCCAATCACGCGATATGAAACGACCGTTGAACCGCGGTATTGCTTTGTTTACCGTGAGTCTCGGTCTCGTGGTGCCCATCTTTGGCGGTCGACCGGTCCTGGTGATGATTATTTCACAAGTGCTTGCAGCCATTGTCACCCCTGTCATTATTCTCTTCATTATCATTCTGATGAACAAACCTGAAATTATGGGTAAATACAAAGCATCTCTAAAATTGAATGTGCTGCTGAGCGTGATATTTCTCTTTACCATTTTTATGGCCATCACCGGCATCATCGGCATCGGCGGATTGCTATAAGCTTTTTTTCTAAACAATTAAAAGCTCAACAGTTCAACAAAACAGATCATCTCTCAAAATTCAAACTCGGGATCAAATATGAATGACAACTCTATCGTTTGCGCCTTTCTATACATCATTACCAAATACGGCTATCCACCTCCGGCAGAAAAATCTCTGCAATATCTGGAAGAAATGAAAAACCTGGGATTCCGGAGCGTGGAATTGGAAGGGATACGGGCTGAACATCTCTCTGAAATGCACGAGAAAAAGAATGAAATCAAACATAAAGCAGACGAGTTGGGCCTCGAGATTCCTTATTATTGTACAGTTCTTCCTGGCCTCGCTTCCGCTGACCCTAAAGAGCGGGAACGCAATCTCGAGCTGTTCACGCGTGGCTGTGATACGGCTGTTGCGTTGGGAGCAAAAGGCGTATTGGATAATGCTCCGCTGCCGCCATACCAGTTTCCACAGGATATTCCTGTGGTCAGACACTATGACGAGGATGTATTGCTTACGGCCTCGTTCCCCAAAGACCTGAATTGGGATCATTACTGGCGCGAGATGGTGGCCACCTTTCGGGCTGCCTGTGATATTGCCGGAGAAAGAGGATTGACCTATCAAATGCATCCTTGTCTGGGGGTGCTGTCAGCAAACACCGATGCCTTTCTCTATTTTTATGATGCTGTAGGACGTGATAATTTGCGGTTCAATCTGGATACCGCCAATCAATTTGTCATAAAAGATAACCTCTTTTTGTCTTTGAGACGTTTAAAGGATTTTGTCGATTATATCCATCTTTCTGATAATCGAGGCAATCGAGTGGAACATCTAGTTCCCGGTGAGGGTGTCATTCACTGGCCTCTGTTTTTTGAAACCCTGGATGCCATCGGCTTTAAAGGCCATATCGGTCTGGATATCGGAGGCGATGAATCGGGTGTGGAGGATATCGACTCTGCTTATCAGCAGGCCGCACAGTGGCTCCGAAAGCATTGGCTCTAGATTTGATTTGTTGAGGAAACTATGAACGGATTAAAATTATTATCTCTATTTATATTTGGCTGCATCGCTCCGGGATACGCTCAAACTCTGCATTTAATTCCCTATCCGCAAACAGTAGAGAAACACGATGGAGAATTTCAATTTTCTGAACCCTGCCGAATCAAAATCCAGGATGATTCGGATTCTTTTGCTGCCCGACAGCTTGCAAATGAAATCGAAACCATCGCAGGGCTAATCCCTTCTCTTGTAAAAACAGGCGAAACCGAAATCGTACTGCAACGGGATGATGACCTCACAACCAACGGTCCGGAAAGCTATCGGCTAAATATACACGAGGACAAAATTATAATGTCCTCCTCCAGTCAGGCCGGACTCTTTTACGCGGTACAAACCCTCAAGCAGGTCATCCGTGGTCATACCAATGAAAATGCCATTCCGTGCCTCGAGATCGTGGACTGGCCGGATATGCCTATTCGTGCCATCCTCGATGATATCAGCCGCGGCCCCATACCTACAATGGACTATTTTAAAGAGTGTATCCGCCGGCTGGCCGAAATGAAAATCAATGCCCTGACCTATTACATCGAAAATGTCGTCAAGCTGGAAAAACACCCCTTTTTCGCTCCGCCAGGCGCTCTGACACCCGGCGAGATCCGCGATTTATCTGCTTATGCTCAACGATACCATATCGATCTCATGGGCTGTTTTCAGTCTTTTGGTCATTTTGAAAAAATACTCTCGTATCCGCAATATGAACATCTGGGCGAGTTGGGCTCCATGTTGTCGCCCGCTTTTTCGGAATCCTATGAACTGCTTGCCGATATTTATGCTGAACTGGCACCGGTATTCTCTTCGGATTATTTTCTGGTCCTGGGCGATGAACTGTGGGCCCTGGGCAAGGGGGCCAGCAAATCCATGGTACAGGAAAGGGGAGAGGCCGCGGTATTCAGCGATCACATCAACTGGATTCGTGATGAATTGGCCAAATATGGCAAACGAATCATTGTTGCCGGTGATATGCCTCTCCATCATCCGGAGATTTTCGCTCTTCTCGACAAGGATATTATTCTGTTGCCCTGGGATTACAGTGCCCGTGACTCGTTCTCTGAACTCCTCGAGCCGTATCAGCGACACGGCTTTGAGATCATTGTCACTCCGGGAATCAATTGCTGGCGCAAGATCTATCCGGATTTCTCCGGCAGCCAAATCAATATCAAACATTTTATCCGCGATGGTATCGACGCAAACGCCATGGGCGTTCTTACCACCACCTGGGATGACTGGGGTATTAACTTTTTCTCAAATAACTGGTATGGCCTGAGTTACGCTGCCGATCAGAGCTGGCATTCCATGAATGACCAGGAATCGACGTTTGATTTACGGTTCTCCGATGTGTGTTATGGAGATGATTCCGGAAAGCTGGCACAAGCGATTTCCATTGTCGATGATCTGGACAAATTCGGTGAACTGCAAAATATGGAGGCTACGGTATTCTGGCAGTCACTATTTCCTGAAAAGGGGGTGCAAGCCAAGGTAGCGACTGGAAATTGGCCTGAAATTAAAGCCACTGCAGGCAAAGTTCAGAATATGCTTGACGATATCGATGCGACACGATATCAAAAAGATCTCGATTTTCTGTCATATGTCTCCGGACAATTGATCTATATGGCTGATCTGCGGTCCGGATTGCTAAAGATGGCACAACAATACCGGAATACCTGCTTGCAGCAGAATGATCGTGCTGCTACCCGTCATCATCTTTCGAAAATAATATTCGACGTGGCCGAATTACAAACTCGATGGCAAGTGTTAAGCGAAGGATTTGACTATTTATGGCGCCAGGAAAATCACGAACATGCCTTGCGTCTGGTGCAGG
Source organism: uncultured Cytophagia bacterium (assembly GCA_964400115.1). Lineage (GTDB taxonomy): Bacteria > Zhuqueibacterota > Zhuqueibacteria > Residuimicrobiales > Oceaniaggregativiventaceae > Oceaniaggregativivens. Next base: position 13,958 of record CAYNUX010000034.1, on the reverse strand, counting down.
AAAAATTCACCGCTGTTCAAAGAGACTTTGTTCACGTTTATGAGCTGTTGCAGGAAGCCCTGGATCAATTCGATAAAGGATATGCACTGCCGGCACCGAATAGTGTTCGGTTGGATATTCGCGAATTGTCCCACTCTTTTTTTCAAACCTGGCTGTTATGTGGCAGTTTTCCCAATCCTAAAAAAGTGTCCGGTTTGTCTTCACACGCACCCGGAAACTGTGTGGGGTTCGATACCGACTATTTACAATCCTTGGGAGGAGAGACTGTAGCCAAACCAAAACAAGGCCAGAGTGTTCCATTGCCGGATGGATCTGATGTGTCCTGGAGTTTTCACACAACCCCTCTGGGTGATGAGATCGATCTTGAGGGCTTTTTCGACAAAACCGAACGCGTTGTCGCCTATGCCTATTGCACGATCAAAGCTCCCAGAGATATGAACGTCCAGGCAGGATTGGGCAGCAATGACGGGATCAAGGTCTTTTTGAACGATGAAAAAGTCTTTGAACACCACGAACTGCGATTCGCCCAGGCTGATGATGATACGGTGCAGCTCAATCTGCAAAAAGGGGAAAACCGGCTGCTCCTGAAAATCGATCAGGGCCGCGGTAACTGGGGATTTATGTTCAGATTGTTGGATCAAAAAGTGGAAAATCAGGGATTTCGTTATATCATTCCAGCTGGTTTGGCGAGTGGTTCCGATTGATAAAAAACAAGGATCAACGCAGAGGACTCGGAAAAATCACAGCGGTCGCAAAGAAAAGAAAGTCGCTATACTATATTTTAAACAGCAGTGCTGGTATAACACATTTTATGGATTAAACAAGGTGAGGTGGATATGAAAAAAGTGTCTATTCTACCGATGATTATGACAATTTTTTTGAGTGGATTTGTTTCAGTGTTTGCTCAGAGCGGTTTAACCCGCAAGGCTGTGATTATCAAAGCGATCAATGATGCAGCGCAGTACAGCAGTGAGGTCTTGCTGGACGAGGAAGGCAAATCCAGATGCGATTATCACATCATCAATGGTCGCTGGTATGATTACGAACCGGCCTGGCATACCGGACAGGTGATCTATGGCCTGGTGGAAGCTTATCGTATTACACAAGAGCCTCTATACCTGGAGGCTGCCAAAGCTGCTGGCGACTGGTGGACCTCTTTACAGATCGAGGATCATCCCAAATTGAAGGGAATGCTTAATGCCATTCACGGCGATCAGATCCCCTATATCGTCTTTGCCACGGTTTCGGATGGCTCAGCCGGACTCTTTGAGCTCGCCAAAGTAACCGATAATGATCACTATGCAGATGTAGCAACCGATGCCGGGGCCTGGATGCTCGAACATATGTGGGTGCCGGAAAAACGAGTATTTTATGACAATATCGATGCCCGGACAGGTGAGGTGCTGAAAGACTGGAGTCCGTTTTGGCCGGATAAAGAGAATCAGGACCTCTTTGATGTGGCCCGGCCTAACAATGAGGGATCGCTCTTTAAAGACATGTATGAACATACCGGCAATGAAAAATATCGCACTGTCTTTGTCCAGCTCTGTGACGCTCTGGTGGATTATCAGGATGAGTATGGATTGTGGATGGATTTTATGCCCAATGACAAGGAGAGCGGTTATTTTCATCCGCGCTTTAATCTCTGGTATGCAGAATCCCTGTTAGAAGGGTATGAACTCACTCAAAACAAGGCCTATCTGGATGCCGCTCTTAAAACCGCCAGGTTCTATACCCAGTATCAGCAAGGGGAGGGGACCTTTTATTATAAAAATTATGTGTCCGGCAAGATCAACCGAAAGTCCATTTGCGGCTCTGCTGTGGCCTTTACCGGCATGCTATGGCTGCGTTTGCTGCAATATGGAGTGGGTGAAGAGTTTGAGGAAAACATTGAAAAGTCAGTGGACTGGCTGTTGGCCAATCAATACCCGGCGAATCACCCGGATGTGAATCTGGCCTGCGGATTCTTTGAAACCCGTGTACGCTTTATCCACGACCAGGTCTGGATCGTCAACCGCGATATCGCCACCTCATTTGGATTGCGTTTCCTGGCTGACTATTTGAGATGGATTGAAAACAAGTAAACCTGTATTCCACACGTCAAAATCCAAACCTGTTGCTTAATCATATTGGATGCGGGAAAATAATTAAGAATGAAGAATTGGGAATTTAATTTTCAATTCATTCCCAATTCTTCATTCTTAATTCAACCCTGCATGGGCAGCATTTTAGTCTGGGTCAGGTACTCTGAAATTTCAACTCAGTTTCGCCTTTCATGAGTTGAAAACAAATCAGCGTTTGATTCCCGGCTTGACTCCACTGACCGCTCGAGATCTTTTTGGGATCCTCCTGACGGAAAAGAGAGTGTGACTTGCCCTGGTAGATCACATTAAACCCCGTTTTATCCATACCAGCCATTTGCAGGGTAAAATCGGGACAAGCAAAGGGTGCCTTGAGAAGGATACGGTTGTCTTTGAAAGAGATCCCTGTCAGCTCTCTGGCTGCCCAATAGCGGGCGATCTCTGAGAGCTTTAACCAGATGAGATTGTCGTACCCCTGGTGCAAACGCTGTACTGCTGTTTTGAAAATATTGAATCCCAACTCCTCACCGTTAAAATAGATCCCCGGCCAATGGCATACCATGATAGCGGGTTCTCCGCGACGGATGACCTCGGGCAATCGACCGGCGTCCAGATCCGCACCGATCAGACGATCGACAGAACCGGGAGTGAGTCCATCCCAGCCGCCAAACCAGTCACCGGTGCACCCGATAAGTGAGACGACACAGCGAGGGTGATCTGTATCCAGATCAGCAGCATATTCCACACGCGGCGCCACACTGGTGTCATCGGTATACAGATGACGAAAATAGTGCGGAATTTCAGCATTGAAAACATCACGGCATGACTCCAAAGTGGCCTGGGCCAACTCTGGTAACGCTTTATTACCAAATCCTCCTGGTGTGGTAATCCCTTCACAGGGCAAATCAACATTTTTTAAAATTTTTAAAGCATAGCTCAAATAATTGGCTATCTCATCCACAGACCGGCCTGTCGTCCATTCCCAGTTTTCCATATAATCGGCAGTATACTCTTCATGTGGCCTGCCGGTTTTGGTATCGATGACCCGGGTATGGGAGACCATTTCTGGGTGAATATCCCAGTCAGGCAGCATCAGCGTACGCACCAGATCCAGACTCTGGTCCAGCTCCTGCTTGCTCCAGCCAGGCAGTTCACGATCCAGCCATCCCACGCAAGCAGGGTAGGGCACCATGCTGTATTTGCCTTTGACACCATTTTCGTGACACCATTCACCGAATTTGCGCACAAAGCTATCGGGAATTTCACGGGGCAGGCTGCGCCAGGGTTGTTTATACCGTTCGGGAAAGACATGTCCAAATTGCGGTATCCCAAAATAGGCCATATTGACCAGAGCAGTCGAATCATCGATGATGAAACTCAATGGCACCCGGTTGCGGGGATTGGCAACAGAGACCACTTTAAGGCTCGGTTTGGGGCGTTCTCCTTTGTGTTGCCCCCAGGAGACAAAAGGAGTGCTGAAAACCGATGACGCAGCGAGGCCGGTTGTTGCGTGCTGCAAAAATTGCCTGCGGGAATACTCGCTCATAACAGATTTCCTTTGATTAAACGGGCGTTAAATAAATTTTGACCAGAAATGCATTTGACCAGGCTGCGAGAATGATAAAAGTTAGGTAAATAAAAATCCGAATGCAACGGAATATTATTCAAAAATATCTTTATAGCAAGATTATTGAAACAGGCATCATATAGTGTAGGATCTTTTTAGTGAATATTTGTCGAATTTATGAGGTCTTTTGTTGGTTAAGAAAGAGGTGGTTGAATTATTTATTGTTTGAATCCGGGTTATTGGAAAGGAAAAATGATGATGTTCAAACGGATATTATTGATAGGTATAATGGCAGTCATCCTTGCGGGATGTGAAGAGAAATCCCAGTCCAGTGAAACAGGGGATGCTGCGACAAAAAGTGCACACAAGGTTGTCGTTCAAGATATTATTCAGGCGCCTTCCTATAGCTATTTGCAGGTAAAAGAAGATGAACAGGAATATTGGATTGCCACAGCCAAAGGAGAATACGAAAAAGGCTCGACTTTATATTTTGCCGAGGCCATGCAAATGAACGATTTCGAAAGTAAAGAATTACAGCGTACATTCGACAATATCTATTTTGTGGACAGATTGGCTAAAAGTCCTGACATGTTCACAACAGGCGCCATGCAGATGCCACCACATGGTAAAATGAACAAGCCGCAAATGGAACACGTCGAGGTTGCTCCTGCAGAGGGGGGAATCACGATTGCACAACTCTATTCCTCGCCGAAAGAATATGCTGGCGAAAAAGTAACTGTTCGTGGCAAAGTGATCAAAGTTAATTCCATGATCATGGGAAGAAATTGGATACATATCCAGGATGGCACCTCTGATCAGGGCAAATTTGATCTGACCATTACCTCGGACGAGAATGCCAAGGTAGGTGACGTGATCACAGCAGTTGGAGCCATAGCCGTTGACAAGGATTTTGGCTCGGGGTATTTTTACGAAATAATTATGGAACAAGCTGACATCACTTTTGAATCCGCCTCTTGACATGAATACGCAGCCAGGCACTCTGATTATACCGTCTGGCTGCATTTCCTGGTTGTCAAGAGATCATGGCAAAATCTTGTGTGCGCCAAAATGAGCTGAGGTCATCATCTCATGGCTTTTGGCCAGCGTTTTCTTTGATGAAAGCGCTCAACCTATGCAACCCATTGCGAAATTGAGCATCCCGATCGGGAAACCGCATCGCAGACGACGGATGGCAGGTGATGATACAGGGAATATCATGCCAGGTGGCAGATTCTATCTCTGAAAGCGGTTTTTTAAACTGCAAGAGACCATTCAAAGCCGTTTTTCCCATCACGAATATGACATCGGGCTGAATGGCCAAAAGCTGTTGGTTTGCCACTATTGTTTTCCCGGTTTTATTTTTTTCATGGCTTGCAATGCTTCATGATCCGACACATCCCACCAATTCTGATAAACCTCTGCAACCGCTTTAAAGTCAGGCGGACTTTCGAGCACGATCAAATCATCGGACAATTCGTAAAACCTGTGCATCGCTCTGGGACTGGCGACAGGAACTGCGACAATAATTTTTTTAGCTCGTTTCAGCCGGCACATCCGGATGGCTGCTTCCATGGTTGAGCCCATAGCGATTCCGTCATCGACCAGGATAACACTCTTTTCCTCCAGTGACGGAAGGGATTTATTCTCGCGCAATGTCTCTATTCGTTCTCTAATGACTCTTTTTTGTGCCTCGACGGTCTCGTCGATTTGTTCTTCAGATACCCACAGCCGAGCTTGCGGATGTATATACAAGCTGTCGTCTTCGGCGATGGCTCCGAATCCCGATTCCGGATTCGATGGCAGAGGGAGTTTTCGGCTGATTAAAATGGAAAACTCGATGTTCAGAGCATTGGCGATTTCAACGCCCAGAATGATCCCTCCTCGTGGAATTGCCAGCACGAGTGCATCGGATTGTTTTTTATATTCATCCAATGCTTCGGCCAGCTGTTGTCCTGCATCAATTCGGTCTTTGAACATGAACGATCACTCCCTGATTGATTTTTTCAGTGCATGATTTTTTGCCCGTCTTTTGCAGATATAATACAGGCGTGTGTGCGTGGAAACGTTCATTTTATTGTAAGGTTATCGCGCTGCATACGTCTCATTCATTGACCGGCACAGGAGATTTGACTTTTCTCAAGTAAAGGCCGGTCTATTGTTCAAACGTAAACATGAATCGAATCATTTCATAAGGAATAAAGAAATGTTTAACCCCGAATTATTCTTTGGAGGAAAATCATGCGGTTATCGCTGATCCTTATCCTGTTCAGCCTGGTCTTTTCTGCCTGCAAAGAAAATGACAGTCCTCTGGCAGGCAATTCCGGGAATCCGCCCGGGGAGTCGGAATCTGCTATCATTGTCGATCAAACGGGAAAGAGCTGGGACGTCACCCACGCCATCGAGGTGTATGGCTTTGCAAAAGAAAATTTTAACTATGGCCTTGGACCTGATGCCATAAAACCGATCACTTTTCCCCGCTCTATACGGGAAGGCGATTCGGAATATCCACGACCCCATTCGGAACAGCCTGTGATCGGGTTGATCATCGATGACGATATTCGTGCCTATCCGGTGAATATCTTGTCCAGCCGGGAGGTGGTAAACGATCTGGTCGGAGGTTCGGATGTGGCGGTGGCCTATTGACCGCTGGAAAATCTGGCTGTCGTGTACAGTCGTGAACTCAAAGACCAGGTGCTGATGTTCGCTGCGAGCGGCTGGACGTACGTGCGGACATTTGTGCTCTATGACAAACAGACAGAAAGTATGTGGTATCCATATGAAAATTACAAACCCAATTCCACTGCGCTGGTCAGCATTGCCGGTCCTTTAGCGGATACGGTCTTGCAAGAGATCCCTTCTGAATTGACGACCTGGAAGGCCTGGAGTACCAAACATCCCGGAACGAAATTCATGAAACCCTGACTCTGGGTTCTATTTCGGTTGGTGCTCCTCGGCGAGACGAGTGCTCTGGGCATGTTTGAAGCCCTGAAAACACGCCAGGAGTGTTTAATCGGTACAGTTCCAGATGATTACAGTGCCACTTTAACACACGATCTTTGCAAAATTGTCTGGCTCATCGTCAAATAAGCCATTGCAGGCATGGAAAAAAATGCCATGCAAGAGCTAACCAGAGCGATCAGGATGAAAAAAATGGTCACCGGAATTGACGCTGTCTGACTAGCCGCCGAAACAGGCACGCACCATGAAATAATCTTTTCATTCGACTCCAACATAATCATTTATACTTTTATTTGTATCAAAACTGCGGTTTGTTATGGCTGACAAAGCCAGTGTTTCAACCCTTAAGGGCATTGCTTTTATTGGCAATTCCTTTCCGCATTCTGACGGCGATACTCTTTATCTCTATTCTGGCCCGGCTGATACAAGTATTGGCCTGGCGACATGCAGTATTCGTGAACTGTTTGAGTGACTTTTAAAACAATAACAAGCGCAATCATGATCATCGTCATTATGAGGTCAAAATTTACCGGCAGATTGGTAAACTGGCATTGGGACATTTCCTGTGTCCGCTTTCACGGCACACATTTGTTTTAATGTCAGTATTTTTTGACCCGCATTTTTTGATATTGCGATTTGATGTGGGGATTCCAGCGTATGGGTTCGGGTGAGGCCTTGGCATAAAAGCCAGCGAGTGAATTCGTATCTCAGAAATCAAACAGACAATTCTATAAACCCTCGCTGTGCATGAACCAACAATCCGTTCAAGGGTTCAGGGAGGGTCCCGGAATGAACGATTCCCAGCACCGAATGCGGCCACGGATCGCGACGGGCATGTGCTCCCCATCGGCGCTTGTGTTCGTATACTCCGTCATTTTTATGAGGACGACTGCGCAACAGATCGACACTGTCCAGCCCCTCGCGTTCTGCCTGCTGAAAGATAAAAGTGTAACAGGCAGACAAAGCCCCGCGTCTGAGATGGTCATCATGATCCGGCGCGACACCAAAGGCGACTGCAATCAAACACTTGCCGATTCGCCTACACACGGCTGCAGCAACACATTCCTGTTGCTCATAGACTTTTAACAGGAATCCATGACGCACCTGTGTTTCCAACATTTTGAGACTGCGGGGGTGGCTGTGGCGGCCGAAACGGGATTGTATGTAGGGTAGATACACATCGTGATAAAAGAGGTTCAACGCTTTGGGATCACGCGTCAACCCGTGCGTGTAACCATACTTTCTTACCTTGCGGCCGAATACGCTGTTGATCGTGCTTTTGCGGTTGCGATAATCATCCAGACGCGCAATTTGCCGGATCCATGGATAGGTGACAGGTGTACCGACAGGCATGAACCGTTTCAAAAGGCGGTTGACTTCCAAAAGGACAAGGGCATCTGGTTCACCTGATCCTCGTTCGTCTGTTCGCAGATCACTTGGCTTTTTGCCAATCAAGGGGCGCAACAATAGCTGATTTTGATGCTTGTACCCTTTGAACACGAGCGTGGGTAAGGAAATCTTGGCCAGTGACTGATACTCTCCCAGCAATTCTGTCAAATATCCGGTACTTTCCCCCTCGCCGATATAATGAACCGGACTCTCGTCAATCCAAAAAACCAGGTGTGTCAAACGCATTGACCGTGGCAATAACAAAATGCGTTTGACCAAACCGACCATGTTCAGGATGACCGGATGCAAGGGTTCGGAGATGGGCATGGTCAGGGATTCTCCCAGGCCGGTTTCTGACACATGCCATGATTTTCCATATCTGCCCAGCATCCGGAACCGCAAGCAGACAGGTGTTCGCACCCTTTGCACGAATCATAGCTGCGTTGACCCCGAAGGGATTTGAATTCATGTTTCCAGATTTCAGAGAAAGGTCTTTGACGTACATTGCCCTCTGAATAAGCGGGATCATAGACCTGCTGACAGGCGAGCACCTCTCCATTGGCCATGATGGCACAGCGGGTCAGCCCGGCGCCACAAAAGAAAGGTTTGCCAAAGGTATATCCTCCCAAAAGTTTGAGATAGGTGTGCGATTCTCCCAGATCCGTGGGAAAGGTTTTACGGATCTTGACCATAAACTCGAGCAGAGATTTTTGTTGTTCGCCACTCAGGGCATAATCGGGCTGATCAGCTGCGCGTCCCACCGAGGTAATCGGGGACAAGCGCCATTCCGTGGCGTGAGATTTGACCACAGACTCGGCAAGTTGGGGTAATCGTTCTAAATTATCCGGATGCACCGCCGTATTGATCAGACGTGAGGGCGTATCGATGGAATGAAACAGTTCCAGAGCCGTCATCACGCGGTCAAAGGCATGCTGACGGCCCCGGATTTTTTCATGAACCTCGGGAGGGCCATCGAGGCTGGTAAACAGCAAAAAATACTGGTGTTTTTTAAGCTCATCCCACAATTCCGGAATGTGGTAGCTATTCGTCACCAGGCCGGGTTTTATTCCTTTTGTCACGACATAGTCGATCAATTCCAGAATGTCATCCCGCATAAAGGGTTCACCACCGGAAAAAATCACTCTCTTGACCCCCATCTTGGCCATGTCATCGAGCAGCAGTCGTGCTTGCCGGGTGTCCAGCTCGTCGGGCATGGGTTTCCCGGATGAGGATTCGCAAAACGGACAGGTAAAGTTGCACTTGTTGGTGACCAGCCACTGCACAAAAGACCAGGGTTTCAGCAATCCCAATTTATGCATGGTCAGGCAATAGTTGCGTTTAAGCGTGGCGGCATGTTTGAAATAGAACGGATAGAGTACAGGGACATTTTCCAGGTAGCGGTCAAAATAATCAAAAATCACAATTTCCTCACATTCTGTTTTCTATATCTGTTTGCAGGAAAAGTAGTCGAGTTGATTCCGGACAATTTGCCGATATCATCCGCGTTCGAGTATGGGACAAGTTTCACAATAAAGCGCACGCACATCACAATACTGACGATTGCACCTTATTGGGCGTCCCATCAGACCCAGCGCCACCCTGTCGATGCGTTGGCCATACCGGCCTTTGATCAGAACGACATCGCCGGGTTCGAGTTTGGCCTGTATCGCCCGCACGGCCAGTTTTATGCTATGGCCGGCATGGTACAGCTGCTCTTTTTTCATACCGGCATGCACAGCACCAGTACGATAACGTTGAAAGTTGCCGCCGATGATCACCGCATAATCGAATAGTTCGGCTAGACGTTCTCCGACCTTGCGATATATCGGGCCCTGACTGCCCGGCGGTTCAGAGATTTCACCGAGCACAATCATTTTCCGTTTTGCCGGTATCTTTTTGACGAGATCCAATGCCCTGTGGATGGTTTCGGGCGAAGATTTAAAGGCATCCCGGAGTAAATAAATATCATTTTCCAGCTTTTCAAGTGCGAGTCGTTCCGCGGTGGGTTCGAGTGTGGCGAGTCGGTCGATAGCATGGAGTATATTCATATTATAGATAGAGGCGGTGGCCACTGCTGCTGCGATCGGATAAGCCATGTGTGCACCCCATAACCGGGTCCGGATCGAATAGTCCTTACCCTTTAACGACAGACGAACGCGCATCCCTCTGGGCCAATCGATATGATGCTCGAGGATCCTGACATCATTAGACGGAGCATATCCGTAAAACAGGGAATTGCCGCTACATTGGGATTTCATCCAAACAACATTGGGATCGTCACCATTCAAAACAGCCCATCCGTCCGCGCTCAGCGCCCGTACCATATTTGCTTTTTCATGACGTGTACCCAGCAGATCACCAAACGAACGATTGTGTTCGCTGCCGATAGAGGTGACAACCACCACATCCGGCCGGACAAGCCGGGTATAGTTTTGCATTTCTCCTTTTTTCTCGATTCCGACTTCTATAACCGCACGGCTCGAGTCGTGAGAGATCCGCAGCACCGAGCGGGCGACATGGCTCAATGAATTCCGTTCTGTGATCTGCCCTATGGGAATATTGAGCGCTACCGCAATGGCACGTGTGGTGGTGGTTTTGCCAAAGGAACCCACCACCGCGGTTATTCGACAATCCGATACAAACAAACGACGATAATGTGTTGCCAGAATACGGAAAACAGGAAATAAAAACTGAAACATCCCTTCTCGTAATTGTATGCGTCCCAGGGGGGTGCGCAGCATCCGTAACATGTCTGATAAGGAATAACGGATCATTCCAATGTTCTCCTCTGGACAAACAATTCATCCCAGACCTGGATCCCGAGGACCGCCAACAAGATTCTGGCACTGGAATTTTTACCCTGACGATAATTGTGGAGCATTTCGGTTACCGTTTTAGGATCAAAATATCCCTTTTGTTCGATCATTTGAGGTGAATACATAACCCGGGCAAATTCCGGCAGGTCATTTTTCAGCCATTTCCGGAACGGTGTGGTCATGCTGTATTTCTTGCGCAGTCGGATATCATCCGAAATTCTGGTTTTAACTGCTTGCCTCAATACCCACTTTTCCTTGCCAGCCTGGTATCTTTGCGCAAGCGGGATTTGACTGCATAGCTCCACAAGCTCGTGATCCAAAAAAGGGACGCGTGCTTCGAGAGAACACGCCATGGTCATCCGGTCAAGATGTTGTACAATACAATCGCTGAGCCGTAAATTTATATCCAGGTGGTGCAGTGAGAGCAGAGCAGATCTGTATTCCGGTGCATCATAGCTGTTTATCTTATCAAGCGGGGGCATCTCTTCGCGTATTCGAGGGGACAAAAGGCTGGGCAAAATAGTATAGCCCCCCGTGGGCCCGATCAATCGGCTGAATCTGCCATAAGCCATGTCTGACGGCCCCTCTAAAATCTGCGCCGCCCCCGGAAATCGCTGTTTCAAACCGGGGTTCTGTGCGACAAGACGGCGGATGGTCAGAGGGAGTAGATTGAAATATCGCAATCGCTTTTCAGCAGCATACCAGGGATAACCGGCAAACACTTCATCTGCTCCTTCACCCGTGAGCACGACCTTATAGTCCGTTCCGCTGGCACGGGCAAGGATGAGCCTCGAGACTTCCGCGGCTGCCGTAAACGGATCTTCACAATGCCAGATTGCCTGAGGAAATAATTGGAAATCCCGGTCCTGACAGACCACCTTGTGGGGATTCAATGCATATTCAGAATAGTCCAAAAGCGTTCGCTGTTGGTCAAATTCATCGACCGATTTGTCTTCGTAACCCAGTGAATAGACATCAACAGGTGCCATGCGATGTTTGAGCATATAGGCAACAATCGCACTGGAATCCAATCCTCCGCTCAACCAGGCTGCAACCGGCACATCGCTACGGGTATGGATGCGCACCGATTCCTCGAGTTTTTCATCGATCATTTGGACGAGGTCATCGAGGGGGATTGATTTTTTATCCGGCATGAGATTCAGGGACCAGTAGCGTTTGATTTGTATTTGGCCACGATCAAAGAACAAATAATGGGCATGGGAGAGTCGGCGAATTTCAGAGAACAGCGTTCTGGGAGAGGAAACAAAGCCCAGAGTCACCACCTCTGACAATGCCCTGGCATCGACGCTTTTCGACAATGCGGGGATTTGCAAAAGTGCTTTTTGTTCAGAAGCAAAGTACAGAGCTTCGTGCAACATCGCATAATAGAGCGGTTTGATACCAAAGCGGTCTCTTGCCAATATCAACTGATTTTGATGAGCGTCCCATAAAGCAAAGGCAAACATACCGCGCAAATGATCCAGAAACGACAGGCCATACTGCTCATAGAGATGAACGATCACCTCCACATCGGATGTCGATTTAAAGACGTGACCTTCTGCTGCGAGTGTCTTGCGCAATTCGGGAGCGTTGTAAATCTCTCCGTTGCAAACAACCACATATCGCCCGTTCTCGCTGTAAATGGGCTGGTCTCCTGTATTCAGATCGATGATCGCCAGTCTCTGAATTCCGAGGCCAATACCGGACGAGATGAAAACGCCTTTTTGGTCAGGTCCACGATGCACCAGTGTCTGATTCATATCAGATAAAAGGTTTTTATCCGGTTGGGTATTGGCATCGTGAAATGCCATGCCGCAGATTCCACACATCGGGTATCACCTTTTTATGGCCGTCATGGCGACGTAATGGCCGGTCAAATCTTTTGTCGGCCAATTCGCCATTTTTTCAAAGGGCTTGAGTCTTTCCAGATAGTCAGTTTCTTTGGATGCTGAATTCGACCTGACTGTCCGTGCCGCAAGTCTCAGGGCGATCAATCGCATGGCATGCAACATCAGGACCTGATCTTTGACCTCAAATCCAAGCCGCTCGAGCATCCTTTGCAATTGTTTTCGATTTAAGGTCTTTCCCATATAATAGGGGATGATGCCTAAAACTTTTAGTACGGAATATGGCAGCCAGTTGCGGAGAAATAAAAGCGGATTTCCTGAATTGTCCAGGGTAATCAACAGCAGACCACCGGGCTCGAGCACGCGGTATATTTCCTGCAAGCTTTGTTCGAGCAGTTTGTGACTCTTGAAATGATCCAGAGTGGAATTGGAAAACACGCAATCAAAACTGTTGTCCTGAAACGCAGAGGCCAGAATATCGGTCACCAGGATATTCGGCACATTGTTGGACCGGGCCATGCGAACCACTTGTTCGGCATAATCCATTCCAATGACCACCCGGGCATCGACCGGCAGCATACCGAGCAGGCCACTCGGGCTGACGGCCTCGTCATAGAGATCGGTTTTCAATAACCGTTGGAACCGGAACCCGGCAAGCATTCGTCGTGCTAACTCGCAATACAGCCAGTTCATATGTCGGCGCCATAAATTTTCTACCGAGCTCGCATGATTTTTGACGATTTCGGACCAATAGTTCTGATTTTTTTCGGTTTCCAGGGATTTTTTATAATACATTCATTGCCCAATTACTTTTCATCATGACGCAAGAGATTTCGCCTGTCATGTTTTTTAAAGCACTTACTAAAAATCCTTTTTCAGTCCATAGTCTAAATACCAGTTTATCGTTATCCCACTCTTCAGGAACAGCAGGAAAGAGCCTTATCTTCCCATCCCTAAGCGTGCTGCAACAATGGGATCAGGAGTAATGGCCATTCGGTAATTCAGATGCATTAATATTGCATTGGCGGCAGCATTGAACCACGATGACCCTTTCTGCTCCAGTCCTACCAGATTGGCAGGAAACACAACAGATGTATTCGCACTAAAATGAAAAACCCAGTCACCCCCTTTTACACTGTCCGGGTATGCAGAGCCATCAGATTGTTGGGCCAGGGCAAATAATGTGTCAACGCCAGCCGGGATTTTAAGCTCTGCTTCATCTTTATCCCACCATTCCTTGTGTTCTTTTTGAATCATTTCCAAAAGGGCTTGTAAAAAATTCTTTTCCAAAGCCACTTGT
>CAYNUX010000033.1:2153-17482 GCA_964400115.1 uncultured Cytophagia bacterium | reverse complement strand
CGGCACGTGACTCTTTTATCGTTTTTGCGATCTCTAACTTATCCGCATCCCAGGTCAAAAATGTTTTCAAGAGGGCCAAATACGCATCCACCCGCTTGCCCAGATCTTTGTTGGCAGGATCAGCGTTCCGCAGGCGGCCGGACTCGATGATAAAAGAGAGTCCACCAAAAGCGCCCAGGCTGTTCCGGCCATCGTTCAACTCTGTGGTACTGTAACGCTGTTCTTGCGACGGCGGGACGCCGCCGACTGTATAGCGGGTATAGTGATGACCGGACTGGTTCATATAGTATGATACCCGTTCTACCCACTCTTTTCCCATTTCAAGCAGGCGAGCATCAAAAAAGGGATGATTCGCGCAATCCATCATGATGTGTGGCCATTCGAGCCAGCCACGGTCGAGATAATCCTGGCTGTCCCGGCCAAACTCGTGACAATCCACCGCCACATGCGGCATGATCCGTCGGAATATACGATGAACGGTTTGGGTCTCTGGCTGGGACAATAGAATGTGGTCGCGATTCAGATCCTGATCATTGCCATTACGGCGTTTATCAGCCATGGCACCATCCGGATTCACCATGGGCACAAGCCAGAGTTCTATGTGATCGGGAAGCACCAGTTGTCCTTGTTCGATATCCCTTAACAGATAAAGGATCGCATCTTTTCCTGCCGGTTCATCCCCATGCTGCTGAGCAAAGAAAAAAACTTTCCATAGCGGTTCTTTTTGGGCTTTGACATGGACCAGATAAATAGGATGACCGTCGGCCGATTGTCCTTCAGTGGTGACCGTCATTCCCTTTGTACGATCGATGCGCTGGAGAAAGGATTGCATCGCTGAAAACGTTATGGGTTCCTTTAGATGCATATGATGGTCAGGAAAATAGGTCTGAGCCAAAAGGGGAGGTAAAAAACAAAACAAAAAAAACAGGGTCATGCGAGGCATACGTTATCTCCGATTAAATGATTGATACTCTAGAATATACCAAAACTGGTCACGATTAAAAAATTAAAATTTCCCTTGACATTTTCATAAAAAACTAACTTATTATAGTTGAAACATATGTTTCAATATCCAATTTTATGAAAGTTTTATTTCATTCTTTCCATCCAACTCTGGCCTTCATTTCCTGACAAGGAATATTAACGGGAACTAGAGCATGAAACGCACTGCAAAAATTGAAAATCTGATTAAAAGCATGGTCCCCAGCCTGACCGGCAATCAGCGCAAGGTGGCAGAATTTTTTCTCGGCAATCTCAATGTGGTCGCACTTTTTTCCATAAAAACCATCGCATTAAAAGCCAATGTCAGCGAGGCCTCCATCGTGCGGTTTTCACAAACTCTTGGGTATCAGGGATATAAAGAACTCAAAAATGAACTCTCTGCCAGCCTGCAAACACAACTCTCCCCCTCACAAAAATATCAGGCCACACTCACCGGCCTGGAAAACACATCCGAGGCACTGAAACGGGTGACAAAAAACGCCCTGTCTAATATCGATGCCACGATCCATGATCTGGAACCACAGACTTTGGCCGAAATCACTGATCGGATCATCAAAGCCAAACGAATCTATTGTTTTGGGGTAGAGATCTCTTCCATTTTTGCTCGTCTTTTGACTTTTCTACTGCGATTATATACCTACGAGAGCCACCATCTGTCACTCGATTTTTTACCCTTCCAGGAACAGATCGCGACTCTTACAAAAGATGATTTGCTTGTCGCATTCAGCTTTTCGCCTTATTCACGGGAAACCATAGAGACCCTCTCCATATCTGATCGTCTTGGCATTCCGAGTATTGTCTTTACAGATCGTCGCACAGCCCCGGCGACCCAATATGCCGATATTGCGGTATTCATTCAGACCGACAATATCATGTTCAGCAATTCGCTCAGTGCAGTCGCTGTGGTCATCAACGCCATCATTACAGAACTGAACATTCGCGACCGCACCCGAACACTCAAAGCCCTTAATTTGATCGAAAACACCATCGAGGACGAACGATATTTTATAAAGCCGGATCGGAACAATCGCACCCCCCGGATGCCATAACAAACAGGAATGGATATGGACATAAATTCAGAGCATATCGTCGAACAATTTATCCAGCTGGCCAGAATCGACGGCGTGTCATTCAAGGAACGCCAAATTGCAGACTGGGTCATATCCAGGGTAAAATCCTGGAACCACGAATGCATTGAAGATAACGCAGCCCGGAGCATAGGCGGAAATACCGGTAATCTGATCATCAGGATTCCGGGCAAAGACACTCCCGGTCCGCCTTTACTGCTCGCGGCTCATATGGATACGGTCTCCTCGACAGCCGGACTCGAGCCAGTCATCCGGGACGGGGTGATCTCGTCCGATGGCTCTACTATCCTCGGTGCCGATAACCGTGCCGGCATGGCCATTATCCTTTACACCTTGGAATTCCTTTCAATGCACAATGTCGATCATCGCCCTCTGGAAATCGTCTTTACTGTGGCAGAAGAAAAAGGAATGTATGGCTCCAGAGCGCTCGATTTTGGATTATTGCAAGCCAAAGAGGGGTACATCCTCGACTGTTCAAGACGGCCGGGTGCCTATGTTGCCACAACGCCGACCGCACTGGATTTTAATCTCGCCTTCCTGGGCCGCGCAAGTCACGCAGCAGTGTCACCCGAAAAAGGGATCAATGCGCTTACCATGGCCATGCGGGCTCTGAGTGAATTTCCGGTCGGTCGTATCGATGCCGATACGGTCGCAAATATTGGCTCGATCAAAGGCGGGCATGCAACCAATGTCGTACCTGATCGCATCAAAGTGACCGGGGAAATCCGCTCTTTCGAACAAAAACGTTTGAATGAATTGCGCCAGCTGCTTTGCGATAAAAGCCATAGCCAGGCCCATGCAATGGGCGGTAAAGTAGAAATTGATTTCAGGAATGGATTCACGGGTTTCAAGCTTTTCCCCCACGAGCCTGTTGTTCAACGGCTGGAAAAAGCTCTCAAAACTCTGGGATACGAGCCTGACCCCCTGGTTTATTACGGAGGCAGTGATGCAAACGTCTTTAACAACAAGAATATGACTGCGGTCAATATCGGTATTGGCGCCAGTAATCCGCACTCACATCAGGAATTTATCCATATCCAGGATCTCGTCGATGGCGTTAAACTGGTTCTGGATCTTGTCAGGGAAAATACATGAGACATTTTAAAATTCACATTTTCAATCTGTGGATTCTTTTAATCGCTTGCCATTCGCCGGAACCTTTAGAACAAAAAGGCTGGCTCTTGATCATCGGCGGAGCCGGTCGTTCTGACTCGGCGGTAAAAACATTTCTACATCACGCCGCTGACGGCAAGATTCTCGTTCTCACCTCTGCGAGCGGGGTACCTGAAAAATCCGGCCCCGAAGCGGTTAAAATATTTCGCGAGGCAGGAGCAAAAAACATAGAATGGTTACATATCGCCGGGCCGGATACTGCCAATGCCGACACCACATTACACCACTTTGATGGCGTATCCGCAGTTTATATCACAGGCGGTGTGCAATCACGATTTATGGATCGTATCGGCGGCACAAAAACCGAACAACAGATCAAAAAAATCTATTTTGAGAAAAAAGGAATCATCGCCGGAACCAGTGCAGGTGCCGCCATCATGAGCAAAATCATGATTACCGGTGACGGAAATTTTTATGTCCTCGAAAAGAACAATATTGTCACCGCGCCAGGCCTCGGACTGCTTGACAACACTATCATCGATCAGCACTTTGTAGCCAGACAACGCAATAACCGACTGCTCTCCAAAGTCATAGAAACCGGGTTACCGGGAATCGGTATCGATGAAACCACAGCGATTCTGGTTGAACCCGATGATTCCTTTACGGTTTATGGACCCAACTCGGTTTTGGTCTATGATCCCCGGCCAGGCCAAATCTTGAACGCTCATAAAACCAAACTCTCGGCAACGGGCATCACATTAAGCGTGCTGGTCGACGGACAGCAATTTGATTTGAAAAACGGAACACTGATCTCAACACCCCAACTCTAACAGGTCATTGCAATTTATGGATACAAACATCAAACTCCCTCATACTCTGATTCTCATTTTTGGCGTCATGATCGCGGTGGCCATCTTTACCTGGATCATTCCGGGCGGCGAATACGAACGGATAATCAGCGCCCAGGGACGCGAGGTGGTCGTTGAGGGTACCTTTGAACCCACATCCGGCAATCCTCAGGGAGTTTTTGATTTGCTGCAGTCACCTTTACAAGGGATGGTCGAAACAGCGCATATTATCGCATTCATCTTTATTCTCGGTGGTGTTTTTAATATTATACAACGCACTGAAATGATCGATGCAGGCATTCTCGTGATATCAAATGCCCTGCAAGGCCGTGAAGGCCTGATCATCCCTGCAGGGATGATCCTCTTTGCGCTGTTTGGCGCCATTTTCGGAATGAGCGAAGAGGTCATTCCCTTTGTGCTGATTTTCATTCCTATGGCGATTGCCTTGGGCTATGACAGTATCATCGGCGTAGCGATCCCTTTCCTGGGAGCCGGACTGGGATTTGCAGGAGCCATGCTCAATCCTTTTACGGTAGGCATTGCCCAGGGCATCGCCGAATTGCCTCTGTTTTCAGGAATGGTCTATCGCAGCATCGTCTGGCTGATTATTGTCAGTATTGGTATTTTTATGGTCATGCGCTATGCCAAACGCATCCGCAAAAACCCTCAAAAAAGTCCGGTGTGGGACCTCGACCAGGCACGCCGCGATGTACTGGAAGATGAAAAACAACGCAAGATAAAATTTACGACCCGCCATCGCTGGATTCTAATCGCATTTATTACCGCAATCCTGTTCATGATCTATGGCGTCATGCGATATCAGTGGTTCATCAGTGAAATCGCGGCACTCTTTATGGGGTTAGGCATTGTGGTGGCGTTGATCTCCCACCTGTCTGCAAATGATGCCGCAGACAGTTTTGTTCGGGGCGCACAGGATATGATCGGCGCAGCGCTGGTCATCGGATTTGCCAGAGCCATTCTCGTTCTCGCTACTCAGGGCCAGATCATCGATACCATCATGTTTCATCTCTCGAGTACCATATCAGGAATGCCCACGATTGTGGCAGCGCAGCTGATGTTTATCATGCAAACATTTATAAACTTTTTCGTCCCATCCGGAAGTGGGCAGGCAGCCCTGACCATGCCGATCATGGCACCACTATCGGATCTTATCGGCGTCTCGCGGCAGACTGCAGTACTGGCGTTTCAGATGGGCGATGGCTTTACCAATATGATCATCCCCACCTCGGGTGTTACCATGGGTGTGCTGGGTATGGCCAGAATTCCCTGGGAGACCTGGGCAAAATGGTTGTTACCCATAGAAATCATCCTGTTCCTTACAGGTTTGGCTTTATTGGTTCCCCCGGTGCTTTTCGGATGGGGACCGTTTTAAGAGCAATCAACACGCGATACCCTGAACATTATACACTCGATAAAATGAGAGATGAATGATCCTAACAAATAACATGAACGCATTTTTTTCATTTCTCTCTCTCTGCGTGACTCGGCGTTCTCTGCTCCTCTGCGTTAAGATCCAAAGATGATTCACAGCTATTTTAAACGCAGAGAACCCAAAGATAAACAGAGGAACGCAGAGAAAAAAAATCAAAAAATATTTTATGTTAAGGTCAAACTCGGAGCTCGTATGCTAAAACGTGTAATTTTGCTCGGGTTGTGCTTGACGGCAACCACAACCCTGGCAGCTAATTACGGAAAAATCACCGGCCAGGTTCTCGATACTTCCACTGGCGATCCCCTGCCAGGTGCCAATGTGATGATTGAAGGCACTCTGTTGGGTGCCGCGACTGATACCGAAGGCAAATATGTGATTATCCAGGTTCCGCCAGGGATTTATACCGTGCGCGCAGATGTCATTGGCTATCACCGGATGCGTATGCAAGATGTCAAAGTCCAGGCCAATCGCATCGCTTATGCAGACTTTGAATTAAAACCACAGGTTCTGGGCGGTGAAGAGGTAACGGTCATTGCAGAACGTCCTGTGATCGAAAAAGACATCACAGCCACGACACGCAATATCGATGCCACAGACATCGAGATCATCCCCGGCACCACGGTGACCGATGTATTGCGCACGCAACCCGGCGTGGTAACCTCCGGAGGGTTTCATTTGCGCGGTGGCAGGTCTGGTGAAGTGACCTTTATGGTCGATGGCATCCCCGTGCAAATGACCGATCCCTTTTCATCAAATCTCTCCATGAAACCTATGGAAATCATCAATCGAAACGCCATTTCCGAAATGCAGATCATCAGCGGTACTTACAGTGCCGAGTATGGCAACTCGATGAGCGGCGTCATCAATATCACGACCAAAGAGGGCGGCAATACCTTTAATGGCAGTCTGAATGCCAAATCTTCGGGCGCCGGATTCGAAGAGACAAGCCAGGACTATAACCGCATGGTATTCCGTGGTGATCTGAGCGGACCCTTTTTGAGCGAAAAAGCATCGTTTTTTGTATCCGGTTCGTACGACGATCGGGATCATTATCTCCCCTGGGGATATAACACAGAGAACACATTGTTCGCCAAGCTCACTGATCGTCATATCAATAATCTAAAAATCAGTTTGGCTCTCAATTATTCCGATAGCAAACACAAGAGCTATAGCCATCGCTACAAATATATCCCTGATCAATACTGGTATGAACCCGCTTCCTCTTCCAATCTGATCCAATTGGGACTCACACATACCCTGGCAAAAAATCTTTACTATACCCTGAATGTCTATGTCAATACCTATGCTTACAAGTCAGGGGATTATGACTTTGACGACCTGAGTCCCGCTTATGCCCTGGACGAGAACAAGGAATTCTATCGGCAATCCTATATCAGCTCTTTCGAAGAGGATGATCAACAGACCCTGGGGGTCAAGGCCGATATGCTCTGGCAAGCCAACCAGTACAACGAGTTCAAAGCCGGATTCGAGGTACGGCGACATGATCTGGATCGCTTTTATATTTCCAGCCCATATTATGATGACCATACCTTTGAGGATTATAACCGCAAACCTGCCGAGGCCTCGGCATTCGTTCAGGACAAAATCAATTTTTCCAGCATTATCCTGAGCGCCGGACTACGATTCGATTTGAGTGATCCCAATACCGAATACTGGCCTTCACCATATGACGCGTTCTATGGACGTCAGGACGAGTTGACCAAAGCAGAGATTCGCACCCAGTTGAGCCCCCGTTTGGGTATTTCCTATCCGGTATCGGACAAGACGGTCTTTCATTTCGGCTATGGTCATTATTTCCAAAAGCCAGCTTATCATTATACGTACAAGTCCATGACAGATCGTGCCTATGATCAAAATGTCATCATGAACCTTCGTACCGGCAATGGCCGTTTTGGCAATCCGGATTTGAAACCCGAGCGCACCATTGCCTATGAATTCGGACTCTCGCATCAGTTGGTTAAAGATTTTTTAATGAATGTATCCGTCTATAGCAAAAAAATCACCAACCTGGTCGGTGGCCGCACCTTTTTTGCCGGCAGCCGGGCAGACATTTGGGAGTCCTATAGCGTTCATATCAATGATGACTTTGCTTACAACAATGGTCTGGAGATCCAGTTACGCAAGATGCGCGGCAGATATATCACAGGTGAGATCAATTACACCTATGCCGTGGCCGAGGGGAGCAGCTCGGGTCCCCTGGAACGGGTAGGTGTCGAAGAAGCGAACCGCCAGACATTGAAATTCTTTCCTCTGGGTTTCGATCAACGCCATACGATCAACGGAGTTCTGTCGCTGCAATTTCAGGATAATGGCGGCCCATCTCTGGGGGGCATGCACATTCTGGAGCACTTTTCCTTTGCCATCCTGGGAAGATATGGCAGCGGCTTGCCCTATACCAGAGGGATACGGGGCGCCACTGAACCCTATGAAATTAACAATGCCCGCCTTCCGGAGAACTGGAGTCTGGATCTCAAAATCAAACGCCGTACAAGCATGGGATCCTTTCATCTCGAGCCCTATCTGGAAATCTATAATCTCACTGATCGCAGGAATGTGGTCTATGTCGATCCGTTTACCGGTGAACCCGACTATAGTATTGGCCGCACCACCGAATATGCGGCCAATCCTCTGAATTGGGGATCCCCGCGAATTATCTATTCCGGCATTGAATTCATGTTCTAAAAGAGGAACGGCAATCGTTTTGGAGAACACTATGAAAATCCGATTTAAATTAAAAATTTTGTTGCTTGCCTTTATCGGACTCGTAACCATCGAAGCTCAGGTGCAAGCAGGACTCTCAGATCGTGCTTTTGCCACGCATAATGTGGGCAAGCTCGGTTATTTTACCACCAACATCGGTCAGTTTTATCCCTATGGCGGTCAGTTTGAAAAGACTCTGGAATACCCGATCAACTCTGGTCATATTGCCATGTACCGGCAATGTCTGATGATCGGTGTGCCGGTCAATGTGATCAGTGCTGCAGATGGCCGGTTCGAAGAATTCGACGCCGTGGGTGGCTATAACGCTGGCAAAGCTGAAATCGCCATGAGCGATAAACCCAATACCTGGCCCGCTCAGGGATGGCCGGTCAAGGATGAGAACGGCAATCCCGTTTTTGTCTCTCAACAGGATAGCTATTGTGTCTATAGCGACTCGACCAACTGGCGCTGGTACAACAATGATGAAGAGGATATGTTTCTGAATATGCGCGTGCACCAACATATCTGGTCCTGGGGTGTGCCTGACGCGGAAAAGTTTGTCATCCTGAAATTCGAAATCGAAAATGCCAGCAATGAGCCCTATGAAGACATGTTTTTCAATTTTTATTCCGATCTCGATATCGGCGGCAATGGCAATGCCGATCGAGAGTGGGCCGATGACTGTATCGATTTCCATAAAGAACGTGATCTGGTCTATTTTTATGATGCTGACAATTATAGCAATGAATGGGGCATACCCGATCCCTTTCCGTCCGGCGTCATGTTTCTCAAGACACCCAATGATCAGGGTATCACTGACTGGCATTGGATCGATGTCACAGTGGATGAAGTGGCCGTGAATAATGCCGTATGGGATTCGGTCAGCTATTACCTGATGCGCAGCGACACGACTTTTTTTCACAACAATCCGGATTTTCAGGTCAAGGACTATTTTCATCTCGGCGATAATCCCATCAATGGCACCCGCTATGACGATCCGGAAACCACCCGCATCAGGGACGAGGACGGCAATCTCGTGGGCGGCGCCATGGTCGCCTATATCTGTAACGGGCCTTTTGATGTTCAACCCGGCGAACGCGCCGAATTTATCATCGCAACCCTGGTCGGAGATAATACCGATGACCTCGTCTCGGTAGCCGACAAAATCAGAGAGCATTATGACAATGGTTTCAATATCGCCGTGATCCCCTCTCCTACATTGAATGCAACTTCCGGAGACCGGCAAAACCGATTATCCTGGAGCAACCAGTTGGATGTAGAATATGAAAACCCCCTTTTACCCACACCGGTAAATGATCTGGCAGGTTACAAGCTTTATCGCACCACAGATCCCACACTCTCTTCATGGGAACTGATCGCGGATATTCCCATGCAATTCAAAAATGCGTCTTCCATAGATCAGCAAGCTTATGAATATATCGACAATGACGTGCTGAATGGCTTTCGCTATTTCTACAATCTGTCTGCCTACAAGACAACTCAAACCGGACAATTGCTGGAATCCGCCAGGCTGGCAGATTTAGATAACATTGAAAACCAATCCAATGCCAGGGCCGTACAACCGGAAACGCTGCCCGGCGCCTCAGACCAGGATCTGGATCTCATCAAAGTGGTTCCCAATCCCTATGTCATTTCCGCTGCCTGGGATGAATCCCGGTTGGGTAATTCGCCCTTTGGTGAGCCGGTTCGCAATATCGCGTTTACCCATGTGCCCTCTCCGGCCACTATCAAGATCTTTACCGTAGACGGTGACCTCGTGCAAACCCTGGAACATACAGAGGGGACAGGCCGGCTGGAGT
Organism: uncultured Cytophagia bacterium; assembly: GCA_964400115.1. Taxonomy (GTDB): domain Bacteria; phylum Zhuqueibacterota; class Zhuqueibacteria; order Residuimicrobiales; family Oceaniaggregativiventaceae; genus Oceaniaggregativivens. Next base: position 7,437 of record CAYNUX010000033.1, on the reverse strand, counting down.
GGAATCTGTTGACCTCGGAACGCCGTCCGATCGTCTCAGGGGTCTATTTCTATCATGTGGAAAGTAAATATGGTGAAAAAATCGGCCGTTTTGCAGTAATCAGATAACAATGTGGAGTGACTCGTGAAAAAATCAATTCTTTTATTCCTGATACTATGTTTTGCAGCCAACCCTATACTCGCCCAGGGTAATTTAGGCCAGGCAGGCGCAAACTTTTTACAGATTGGTGTCGATCCACGCGGGGCTGCATTGGGCGGAGCCGTCACCGCACTAGCCAGTGGCGCAGCAGCACTCTATTGGAATCCGGCCGGAGCAATCCATGCCCGAAATCTGGATGTCTATCTCGCCAATACCGACTGGTTCATGGATACTCAACTCGTGTATGGTGCTGTAGTCAAAAATATGGACAGCCTGGGAGCCTTTGGCTTATCCGTGACATCGTTTTATATGGATGAAATGGAGATCACGTCATGGGATGCCAGTGAGGGAACAGGACAAAGCTATGACGCCGGTGATATCGCGGTCGGCGCATCCTATGCCCGGTCCCTGACCGACAGATTTACCTTTGGGGTTACCGGTAAATATGTTCGCGAATATATCTGGACAGAGAATACCTCTCAGATTGCCTTTGATGTGGGTTCCGAATACCGTACCGACTTTTATCACCTGCGTCTGGGTATGGCAGTGCGCAATTTTAGCGGCAAAATGCAATTCGAGGGTGACAAAATCGATGAACGCATTCAGGAAGAGATGAACCGCAATCAGACCAATAATCCGCGCGTCGAACGGCTGACACCCGAATTTCGGCTGCCACAAATTTTTCAGCTCGGCGTCGCATTTGACCCCGTCAATAATACCAATCACCGTTTGACACTCGTCGCAGATGTCTATGTACCGGGAGACAATGATGAACGGTTGAGCCTGGCAAGCGAATATTCATTCCACAATCTTGCCTTTCTCCGCGCCAGTTATCGGTTCAATTACGACCTCGGTGACATTTCTGTGGGCGGAGGCTTTAATCTGTCCGTTATCGGCCTGAATTCAACACTGGATTATGCCTATTCCACACACAGCGTGATGGGAGGCGTACATCGAATCGGCTTTGGTTTTTCGCTCTAGTTCGCTTTTAATGTCAAATAACAAAAAGAGGAGAATGCAATGAAAAAATGCTATTTACATGTTTTCGTCATGGTACTGTGTTTGGCCACTATCGGGCTGGCACAAAACTATAGCGTCTATGACTCGGAAAGCAGCGAGCTGCCCTATAATGCTATTTACTCTATGGCATTCGACAATCAAGGCAACATCTGGATGGGAGGTCAACGGGATGCAGCAACCGGTGTTGCGTATGTATCGCAACTCGATCTCATGCTCAAAAGTTGGATCAACTTTGAACCCACAGAATTGGCACTGGATGCTCTCGAAGATCGCGTCTTTTACATCGCGGTGGACGACCAAAACACCAAATGGTTCTGCACCCACTATGGAGTGTCCTGGCTCAAAGCTGATGGCACTTCCGGCATTGTTGACTTTACACAAGATGCTTATACCCGAACCGTGCAAACCGACCCCTATGGCAATGTCTATATCAGTATCCGCGCCGACAACAGAGCCGATTCAAAGATCTATGTCTCCAATGATCACGGTGAAACCTGGCAAGAATGGGGACTGAGCGACATTGGTTTTTCGCTGGGCCCCGATGATGCACGCCCAGAAGTTTATGACCTCAAACTCGATTCCAAAGGCCAGTTGTGGATCTGTACCTGGTATGGAGTGACCTATCGCAAAATGGATGGTTCCTGGACGAGTATCAGCGAACTCGAAGGCGATTACACCTATGCCATGACCATCGACCCCGATGACCATGTGTGGGTTCCCAATGCCAGCAGCCTGGATCTGTACGAAATCATGCCCGATGAAAGCATTGTCACACATGACTCTACTTCGATCCTGCCATTGAAATATGCAGTCAATGACCTGGAATCCGATTTTTGGGGCAACATCTGGTGCAGCCTCAATGGCGGCGGCTTGCTGAAAATCCTGCCCGACGGGACCTATGAAACATTTACCAATGCCTCCACAGGAGGGCTCTTGCCGGAAGACACTTTGTTTGACCTCAAGATCGATAACAATGTGATCTGGGTGGCCACCGAGACCGCCGGTGTCGTTCGCATCGATGGCTTGATTCCCATGGGAGAAAATACGGTTTTCAATTCCGATAACAGTGGTCTGCCATTCAACGCAACATATTGTATAGCATTTGATCGTAACAATGACATCTGGATCGGCGGCCAGCGCGATGCAGCGACCGGCGTGGCCAATGTGTCGGAACTGGATCGTTTTCTGGCAGACTGGGCAGTCTATCAACCCAATGAGCTCGCCCTGGACGCTCTTGAAGATCGCGTTTTTTACATCGCCGTGGATGACCAGAACACCAAATGGTTTTGTACCCACTATGGGGTTTCCTGGCTCAAAACCGATGGCACATCCGGCATTGTAGATTTTACCCAGGATGCTTATACCCGAACCGTTCAAACCGACCCCTATGGCAATGTCTATATCAGTATCCGCGCCGACAACAGAGCCGATTCAAAGATCTATGTCTCCAATGATCACGGCGAAACCTGGCAAGAATGGGGATTAAGCGACATTGGTTTTTCGCTGGGCCCCGATGATGCACGCCCAGAAGTGTATGACCTTAAACTCGATTCCAAAAGCCAGATGTGGATCTGTACCTGGTATGGAGTGACCTATCGCAAAATGGATGGGTCATGGCAAAGTATTGAGGCACTTGAAGGCGATTATACCTATGCCATGACCATAGATCCCCAGGATCATGTGTGGGTTCCCAATGCCAGCAGTCTGGATCTTTATGAGATCATGCCCGATGAAAGTATCACCACGCATGATTCCACAACGATCGAACCTCTCAAATATGCCGTCAATGACCTGGAATCGGATTTCTGGGGCAATATCTGGTGCACTCTCAATGGCGGCGGCCTGCTCAAGATCGCTCCTGACGGTAGTTATGAACACTGGACCTCAGAATCCTCAGGTGGATTACTGCCGGAAAATGCTCTCTTTGATTTGGAGATCAAAGATAATATCTTGTGGATTGCCACAGAAACGGCAGGTATTGTGCGATTGCCCGACCTGATTCCGACAGAGACCGCAGTAAAAAAACTAGCGACGCAAACCATGCCGGAACATTTTGCGCTGCATAAAAATTACCCAAATCCCTTCAACCCATCGACCACGATCCAATTCGATCTGGTTCGCCAGGCCGACATTACGCTGGCCATCTATAACATTCGCGGTGAACAGGTCAAACTCTTGGCCCACGGGACAACCGCACCGGGCCGTTATTCAGTTGTATGGGATGGATCTACAAACAGTGGATCACCAGCCACATCAGGCGTGTATTTCTATCGTCTTTCAGACGGACAAACTCAACTCACCGGTAAAATGATGCTGATCAAATAGTGCATGGCCGATTTTGTCTTACCGGAGTGAGGTCTAGGTGGGCTCACCCCGGTAAGCAAACGGCCATTTACATGATTCATCCTCACAATGGATATCCTGATGCAAAACAAAAAGACTCCCTCTCTGACGATCAGTTTGATCCCCCTCATGACCATTGCACTGTTTCTGGGGTTAGGGTATGGTGTTTTTAGAATTCGGGCAGAGATATTACTGGTATGCAGCGCCGGGGTCGCCGGACTGCTCGCCCGCTCGCTGGGATATTCCTGGAAAGAGATGGAAACAGGCATAGTGGACTCTATTCGCCAGGCTTTGCCTGCCATGCTGATTGTCATTACCGTGGGCATGCTCATCGGATCATGGATTGCCTCAGGAACCATCCCCATGCTGGTCTTTTATGGTATCAAGCTGGTTTCGCCGGGATTTTTTCTTGTCACCGCCAGTCTTGTTTGCAGTGTGGTCTCGCTATTCACCGGCACCTCATGGGGTACCGTCGGGACGGTGGGTATTGCCTTTATGGGCATTGCCCATGGTCTCGGTATTCCGGCAGGTGCCGCCGCCGGCGCCATCGTAAGCGGTGCGTATTTTGGCGACAAGCTTTCACCCTTTTCTGATACGACCAATCTGGCGCCCGTCGCTGCACGCAGTAATCTGTTCGATCACATCCGTCATTTGTTATGGACAACCACCCCGGCATGGCTGCTGGGTATGGTGATCTATCTCTTTGTCGGTCTCTCTTTTAGGGGACAGACATTGCCCGAACAACAACTGCAAGAGCTGCTCGTTACTTTACGCACATTTCGATTTCACGTCCTGCTTTTGACCCCACCGGTGATTGTGCTCTGGTTTGCCTTTCGCAAAAAACCGGTCATCCCGGGCATGATTCTGGCATCCCTGTGGGCGTCGCTCTTGGGATTCATTTTCCAGAACAATTCCCTGCAACTGACCCTGAATGCCATGACCACCGGCTATCTCGCAGACACCGGAAATGCAATGATCGATAACCTGCTGAGCCGGGGCGGTATGATGAGCATGATGGATGTCACCCTCATTGCCCTGTGCGCATTCGCTTTTGCCGGCATCGTGCAGGTCAGCGGTATGCTGCAGGTCATCCTCGATCATCTGCTGAAAATCGTGCGCAGCACCGGCTCTCTTATTGCCAGCGCTGCCGGAGCCAGCGTGGCCGTAGCGCTCATGACCGGAAGTTCGTTTCTGTCTATTCTCATCCCCGGAGAACTGTTTCGTTCCGCCTTTAAACAACGCGACCTGGCGGCCAAAAACCTGTCCCGTACCACAGAAGATTCAGGCACAGTGATTGTCCCCCTCGTACCCTGGAGTATGGCAGGCGTCTATATGGCTGGCACCCTGGGGGTGCCGACCCTGGAATATGCCAAATGGGCGTTTATGTGTTATCTGGGCGTGGTCTTTGCGATTTTGTATGGCTTTACCGGCATTGGCATCGCCCGCCGTAAAAGAGAAGATGAAACCGTTTCGGGCAGCTAGAATAGCTCCCGGAGGTATCAACCTCCCATAGCTCCCGGAGGTTGAGGAGTCGACTGTAGAAAAAATCTAAAATATAGACACCATGTTTTACCCTGGCCTCCGGGAGCTTTTACGTGCAGTAGCCCCAACCTCCCGGAGGCCAGAATCCAAAATTCGTCTGATAGGACAAAACAGCAAACAGCCGGGCACTTAACCTCCGGGAGGTATCGTGGACTCAACCCCCCATAGCTCCCGGAGGTTGAGAATTCGACTGTAGAAAAAATCTAAAATATAGACACCATGTTTTACCCTGGCCTCCGGG
>CAYNUX010000033.1:0-2053 GCA_964400115.1 uncultured Cytophagia bacterium | reverse complement strand
AGCTTTTACGTGCAGTGGACCCAACCTCCCGGAGGCCAGAATCCAAAAGGGCACTTAACCCCCGGGAGGTTTTGCATGCGTTCCATAATGCCAATCCAAAAAATCATGCTATTTTTGTTCATTTCGATTCAATCGCTCTTTAGCCAGGGGTATCTCTGCGCCGTGGGTGGAGGCCGTGAGGATTACCGAGACTGGTCTGATACTCCTTATCGATGGATGGTGCAAAAAGCCGACAGTGGGCATACCCTGGTGATGCACTATAACGATGGCTCGACCTGGCTGGAAAACTATTTCAAATCGTTCGGGGCCCGATCCGCATCCAGCCTGGTGATTTCCAGCCGCAGTGCAGCCAATGACTCGACCCATTACCGGGCTATCCTGAATGCCAACCATGTGTTCCTGCGAGGCGGAGACCAGAGCCGTTATTATACCCTATGGAAAGGCACCCTGGTCGAAAAAGCATTGCGGCTGCTGTATCAAAGAGGAGGCGTTATCGGAGGAACCAGTGCCGGCCTGGCGGTTCTCGGAGGGGTCGATTATGTGGCTTTGCGAGGATCTGCGGTCTCGAGAGACGGTCTTCTCAACCCACAACACCCTGACATCACCCTGGCAGATGATTTTCTGCCGCTTTGTCCGGATGTTCTTTTTGACAGCCATTTCACAGCCCGCGCCCGACTGGGGCGCTTGCTCGCCTTTACAGCCCAATGGAACCAGGATCATAAGGCCGATCTCCTGGGCATCGGTGTGGATGAACACACTGCTGTCTGTATCGATCCCGATGGCATTGCCACGGTCATGGGGGCTGGTTCCGCGACATTTGTCAGCAAAAATCCCGAATCCCTGAGCCGCGCCAAATGGGGATCCGGACTGTTTCTCACAGATTGGAATCTCGATCTGCTGATCGCAGAGTTCTCGTATGACCTGAGACAGCGACGCGTGGTCGATTTTCCGGAATCCGCTTCTGCTCCACCCCCAGCACCCGAGCAACGATTCCCTGTGGCAGCGTGCACGTTCATGGGCAGTAAGGAAAAAGAGATACTGAAGACCGGACTTGAAACGTGGCTGCAGAGCACAGGAAACGATTCTCTGATCTTGTTCACCGGCACAGAATCATCGGTGACCAAATCTCTATTGCTCGAGCAGCGGTTCCAACGTCTGAAACATATCACGCTCAATACGGATAAAAATGTATCTGCTGAATTCGAGCGGACGAGCGGATTGATTTTAAGCGACTGGACATGGGAACAACAACAAGAGCTATTGATGAACCACCCCGAGCTCGTGACAGCTTTGCAAAAAGCGTTCACCAGTCCGAAAAAGATCTTTCTCTCAGGCACCAGCACGACTCTGGCAAGCTCACTCTGGATACCCAATCTCACAGAACACCGGTATCATTTGCAAAACGGACGTTTATCTGCAATGAGAGGACTAGAGGGTTGGCATCCGGCGCTGCTGATGCCTGAGGCATTTGAGTCTGATGACTATGATGAAAACCGCATCGGAGGTCTGTTTTGGATGCTCAAAAAACAACCCGGCGCTTTGGCATTGTTCGTTGATGAAAAGGCCGGATTTACCCTGAACGAGAACAGATTGTCCGTAAACACCCTCATGCCGGTTATTCTCGTTGACGGACGATCGATCACGCTTGTCGATTCATCGGATTATCGTTATAGGCCATCAACCCCCACCCGGCAATCCGTTGCCCTGATCGGAGCCCGTCTATGGTCTTTGGTTCCTGATTCTGCAGCCTGGTACAATATCCACACCGGTACCTGGCAACAAGCTACCAATGTGGGGAACAGAACCGGTTCGACATTCGACTCAGGCGCACCTGACAGACTGAATGTCTATCCGAATCCGGCATCAAATCATGTTATTATTGAATGCCCGTCCGCTATTTCTGAGCACCGGATGCAGATCACGATTTACAATATCATGGGACAACGCATCACAAAGCTCGACGCAACAAAAATCAGCACCTGGATCTGGCAACCGGATGAGGCCATGATATCCAGCGGCACATACTTTGCCGTACTCGACTGGAATAACCAGC
>CAYNUX010000032.1:0-17606 GCA_964400115.1 uncultured Cytophagia bacterium | reverse complement strand
AAACTGTAGTACTTCCAGGCCAGGTAACAGAGAAGACCGGTTTGCATTAAGGAAATATTGAAAAGGTCAGAAATATTGAGCATCAAATCGGGAATTTGCTTATAATTTTTCAGGCCCAGGAAGGAACTGTGGATGAGACCAGACGCCTCTCTCTGCTGCTCTGAAAATGATCCACTGATCGCACCGGGTGATACGGAATAGTCGTAATAAACCTCTTCAACCATCGCGGCCTTAAAGAATCGAAGCCATAGGGCCCATAACCAGAAATCTTCACAATGGGAATAGCGCGGATCATGTGAGTAGCCTCCAAGGATTTGATAAATCGACTTTCTGGCCAGAATACTTCCATGGGGAAAGGGGCATCCCACCTCTGCGGTAAATTGCAGAATACCCTTCCAGTCTCCCGGGCGGATATGCACTTCGGTTTTTTGAGAATTGTGATAAACGAGTCGCATCCCGGTGCCGACGATGCTTAAATCCGGATCCTGTTGAAAAAAATAGACCTGTTTTTCAAGTTTTCCGGGATACCAAACATCATCACTATCGATTCGGGCGATCAGATCATATCGGGCTGTATTCAAACCCGCATTCAGTGCAAACACCAGACCGTTATTTCTTTCTAAACGAATATAGCGGATCCTTTTGTCGAGAAAAAGATCCGCGAGGCTCTTTTGTTGGCCGATTGGGTGAATAGATCCATCATCGATCACGATTAATTCCATCGGCAAGGTACACGATTGGTTTAAAACCGATTGGACCGCGATTCTAAAGCCGGTGAGCCATTCCTCTGTAAAATTCCGGCAAAAAGAAGGCAGAATTACTGAAATGCCTGTAAATTTCATTTTTGATTTTGGAATTTCTCGGCCTTTCGAAGACAAGCCTCAAAGGTTTTTTTCATATAAATTTTCGCGAAAAGCGGCAACCCATTCCATATCGATCTGAGAATACTGGGATTCCCGGGTCCGGCATCGACTTTTCCCGTTTCTCTATCTTTATAGACTCCCAATGAATCTCCCGAGTCTTTGAGGAAGAGTTGGGAATTGTGCTCAGTTAATAGGGAAATCAGTTCAAATCCACTTAGAGAAAATTGAGAATGGTTAATAAACCGCCGAATTTTCAGTGAGGCTTGTTTCCATTTTTCCGGTTGTTTTTTTTGAGGTGTGTTTCCATCTGAAATAATTCTGAATTCCGAAAGCCTTTCCGGAATCGCTTCAAATCTCAAGCCCCGGCTGAATAGCTGCAGAAGAAAATGCCAATCCTCCATATATTCGAGTTCTTCATCAAAAAAAATATTCATTTCTTTCAAGATTTTGGTTTGCACCGAGTAACTGTTGATAGGTATAAAATTTTCGATCGGCAGGAAACCGATGTGATCGGGACCATACCCGTGCACAGGCAATCCGTCCGGAAACCGTTTGTTGCTGGCCGAATAGACCACATCCGCTCCGGTCAAACAAAACGCCTGATCCATGCACTGCGTGAAAAAAGGATAGTAGATATCGTCATCGTCCAGAAAACCAACTCTTTCGTATACGTCGGAATGCTCGTAGAGGTATTTTAAACCGACATTCAGTGGATACCCCCTTTTTTTGTGAAGGTCTTCCGCATGAAGAAGCGTATATTTTAAATGATCTATTCGACGGCAGATGCTTTCAACGAGCGCCAGCTTTTCGAACTTTCCATGGAGTACGACAATGGCCATACATGATGGATTTTGAAATGAAACCGACTGAAGCGCTTCCTCTAAGAGGGAGACACGCTTTCCCTGAGTCCGGATAATGGATGCGAAACGACAGTTGGGCAGGTGCATTACCGAACCGACCGAAAGAGATTGGAAGAAAGGCAGCGCCATTTTTTTTTGAGAAAATTCATGATGCCTATCCAAGAGGAACAAACCATCGATTTTTCGAATCTGCCCAACCGATTTGCCAGAATGGTGTTTGTGGAAATAACCTCTTTTATCTCCTCTTTGGTTTCGGATAGAAGCGATTCGAGTTCGAGAATATAATTTCCCCGGAGTTCGTAATTGTTAAAGATTTCATGATTCCGATTTTCTAGTTCCCATATATATTCGCCCTTTTTTTGATTTTCAAGGGCACCTTCCTCGATTCTATCTTCCAGATTACCGATGTAGCGTTTTCGATTTTTCAGTTCGTCTTCCTGCTCTTGAATGCGACTCTCCAATTGTCCGGTATAGGTTTGAAAAGACTTGATTTCGCTCTCAAAGTGCGCGATGTGCCTCTTCATATCAACATTGAGACTCATCTGGCGGATCCGTTCTCCTAAAATCTCGAAAATGAGCGAAATGGCGCCCGATATTTGGGGATCAGATTGGAAAAACCCGGACAACCTGCTGGGAAGGTGCGCCCCGACTCCAAGTACGCCCAACCCGTTTGAATGAGAAAATTCAAAACTAGGGTATTTCTTCTTTAGAGATTCCCATAATTTCCATACCCCGAAGCTATTCCGTTTTACATGGATATCATGAAAAAGGATGATTCCACAGGAGCTCATTTTGGGAAGCCAAGACTCAAAATCATGTTTTACCGCTTCAAAGGAATGAAGCCCGTCAATGTGAAGAAGATCTATCGAGCGGTCCTGGAATCTGCAAAGGGCTTCATCGAAGGAGGCTTTCAGCAAAGTAGAAAATTCACCGTATCTCGGATCATGATAATGCTTGAGCTCTTCAAAAACCTCAGACCCATAGAATCCGGAATGTTCATCCCCTTCCCATAAATCGACGGCATAACTTGAGCACTTCAGTCTTGTTTTTTGAATTGCCTGACAGAAAGCGCAAAAAGAATCGCCCTTATGGGTTCCGAGTTCAACCAGGACTCTGGGCCGAGCCAATTGAACGACTGCAAATGCAAAAGGAATATGCCCGTGCCAGGATGAAATGTCGGTCAGTCGATCGGGGACCCACGAAAAAGCTTCCGATTCTAAAATGGACGGGAATAAAACCATATAAAAGAATAAAACGATTAACGGGTATTAAGCTATCATTAAAGGGATGGGTCGTTGCACAAAAAATTTAATTCGACTTCGCCAAAAGGGATTCAAACAACTGATGATAGGTGATGTTCATACGCCTTACATCGAAATGGGATACTGCATATTTTCTTGCCCGTTCTTTCATTCTGAAATGATAATCCGGGTTGTTTTTTAAGGAAAGAATTTTCTTGATAAAACACTCTATATCTTCGACTTCACACAAAAACCCGGTTTCACCGTCGGTGATCAGCTCCGGAACCCCTCCGACTTTGGTGGCAATCACGGGGACTCCCATCGATAGGCTTTCTAAAACGATATTCGGACGTCCATCAATTTTGGACGGCAATACAACCACATCTGAAAAAGCCAAAAAAACTTTGGTATCCACAATTCCCGGCAAAAGCACGGTGTCATGGAGCCGATATTCGTTCAGCAGGCTCTGTATAGGCTCAAGCAGGGGCCCTTGTCCCGCTGCGATGAAAAAAAGATCCCGGTCTTCTCTCAAACCTTTGGCCAGTTCGACAAAAAATTCAGGATGCTTTTCTTCAGAAAACCGGCCGAAAAAAGAAACAACGAATTTCTTGTCAGGAATACCATTTGCTGACCGCACTCGTTCAATCTCATGAATGGAAATGTTTTCAGGTGAAAACTGATGAATTACATCCACCCCGTTCGGTATCACTTTTATTCGTTCAGCCTTTTCCCCATACGCTTCCTTCAAGGCTTTTGCTACCCATCGATTCTCCGCAATGTTCAAATCGATATGCTTGCAATTTTTCCGGTTGTTTTTTATGTGGCCGTGTTCATTGAAAAGAAGGTCCACCACTCGAATACCCGGGAATTCAGTCTTAATCCGGGGTAGTATTTTATATAGAAGCTCAGACCCAACCTGGAGAAGGATATCGATGTTTTTGACTTTAATCAAATAGAGGATAAAGGTTTCGTATTCCGCCTCACTATTCAAGAAGGCGGTCAAATGATATACCGCCGAACCGGCTGCTTCGTATTTTTCAGTATTGTCTCCGAATTTCGGATCTCCATGGAGCGTGGTGACGATGAAAAATTCATATCCTTCTTCCGAAAGATATCTTACCATCGAAAGCAGAACCGTATCCGCTCCTCCCATTAATAAAAACGGAAGTACCAGTAAAATCCTTTTGCTGTTCTCTCGATCATTTTCTTGGAGGTTTATGAAGGGGTTTTCAACCCGATATTCGATTCTTTGACTATCCTGGAGATTTGCTAAATTTTGTTCTGAAAAAATCGATTCATTGAATTTCCTGATCCGTTCCTGCTGATCCTTCGAAGGAGAATCCATCAGGGGCGACGTCAATGTCATGAGAATCTCCGGAATCGGATGAAAGTGAAACCCTTTTCCGAAAAGCCGAATCCAGAAATCCCACTCGCATTCAGAATTTTTATTCATGGGCTCCACGAGCCTGAAGCCCCCGATGTTATTCCAGGCTTCTTTTCTGAAAACGGCAGATTTGGTTATCAATCCACCCTGGGCGATTTTATCAAGAGAAGGATGGTCCGCCACCAAAGGAACCATGCAACCGCAGGCATACTGGGTCGAGGTGAAAACCACATCAAAATGGTATTTTTCTAAATAGTACAAAGCTTTTTCAAAAAACGACGGGCTGACATCCACCACGTCGCTGTTCAAAAAACAAAAATATCTTCCGCGAGCATTCCGGACAGTTTGATTGCGACGCTCTGGCACGCAATTTGAAGATGGAATACTAACAATAGCTTCATGGAGCCCCTTGAATTCTTCGAGCTGGGAAAACACCCCTTCATCGGATGAAGATATCGGCAGAAGGAGTTCTATTTTCTGAAATGTTTGTTTTTTAATAATATCGCTCAGAAATTCGATTTTCGAAGGATTGGAGAAGGTATCGGTTTCAATGATTACTGTCAAAAGGGGGGCGTGTATGACATTCCGAATATGCTTACAGTGGCCGACTGCATCCTTTACGAAATTTTTTCTCCTGATTAAAGGCCGCAGGCGATTCTTCATTTTTTCCGTAAAAAAAAACCAGCAGAGCCGAAATGGAAATCGTGCCATTTGACGCCAGCCCATTCCGGCCTCACGAAACAAAGAAGCGAGTCTGAAGGTTCTGGACCCGTATATACTTTCCAATTCCCAATTTGCTTTCTTAAGTCTTTCTTCGCAGGCGATCAGCCACTCCCCTACCGTGGGCGATTCTTTTTGAAGCGCTTCTATATAAGATTGGGATGTGGCATAATATTGCGCCATATCTACGATATGGGTATCGTAAGCGGATAATATTTCAAGTATATTTTCTTTGATAAAAGGGAGATGATTCCGATTTATTTTCTCTTTCAGTATGAGTTTTTCATTTTCCGCTTCTTTCATTCTGGATCCGGGCCGGTCTCGATAGTAAAACAAAGGTTCCCGAACCAGCTCCCATCGATATCCTTTGGCCACAATACTGAGCCAAAAATTCCAATCCTCATAAGAAGTCGGATCGGGCGGACATTCACCGACGTCTTCCCAGCATTTTCGTCGAAAAAGTGAAGCCGCATGTACCATGTTCTGGATAAACAACAGATACGGGTTATAGATCCCGCATTCCCAAATAAATGAATTTTCTCCAAAAACCTGAACCTGTGTGGTCACAAACCCGATTTCCCCCTTTCTATCCTTCTCAAGGATAGTCATACATTTGAGAAGATAATCCGGGTGGAATTGATCATCGGCGTCCAGGCAGCTGATGTATTCTCCTTTTGCAGAGCGGATTCCGATATTTCTGGCCGCAATCACCCCATGATTTTCCGTATGCAAAATACGGGTTTTCGGCTTTGAATAGGTTTCAAGCAAATTCTTGGTAAATTCATCTGTGGAACCATCATTTACAATGATAATTTCAAAATCCTCGAAACTCTGATCTAAAACCGAGCCGACGGCTTCATTCAGATACTGTCCCATATTGAAGCAAGGAATGACCACACTTACTTTCGGCATTCGTGTTTCCATATCAGTGTCGGTGTTTCAGGAATTTCCGGAAAGGAGATAGAAGCAACCGGCCCAAACGATAAGATCGAGAATTGAGGATCGAATTCAGATACTCCTCTGTCTCGGTCCATTTTATCCGATTCGCTTCAGATTGGCGAAACGCTTCCTGGGAACTCAACCACCACCGATTCGCTTCATCGGCCATTTGGGACAGCTTCTGTTCACTCTCGCAAAGCTGATTTCCGAGCTGATCCACAGTTTTCCAGGCTTCTTGAGAATAGAGCCACTGCCTGTGTGCTTCTTTATTCATTTCCGCCAGGCGCTGATCCCTTTCTTCCAACCGTTTTTCAACCTGATCCATTTTATCCACCAGGCTTTGGAAATATTTCCATTCGTCCAATTGGGTTCTGAAGCGTTTCACACAAACTTTTTTAAAGGGATTTTCCTTTCTTTCAAAGAGCTTACCGATCACATCTTTTCGGTTAAATTTAAGCCCGAATAGCAGAATAGTCATCATCATTCGATCGGAATCGAACGTGTTGATGCTGCTAAAAAATCTGGCCGCAGTAACGATGGCATCCTCATTTTTGAGGTAGCCGCTGATATCGTGTTCAACTAAAAACCTCGATAGAATCAGGCCCACTTCATAATCGACCTCGTCCATGACCTGGTCGTTGAAAGTATTCTTCCCGTGCAAGCGATACTTTACGAGATATTCATCTATGACTTCGACATCAAAATGGTAGCACAGGCTTAAAAGAAAAGCATAATCATGAGAATATCTCAGGTTCTCAAAAAGACCGGTTGTAAGAAATACCGTCTTTCGGCAAAAGATATTGGAAGTGGTAATTATGAAATTTCCGGCTAAAAGATCTATCAGGGTGTTTCTATCCTCCTTGAAAGAGGTGCTTTCATCGAGTCTCTCCCAGTTGTCCTCGGCACCTCTCTTAAAACGAATATGCTCTCCTTTTCCATCAATAAATTCAAGATAACTAAAAAGCGCGTGTTTTGTGGTATCTGAATCCAAAATCCTGACAAACAGTTCCAATCGGAAAAGGTCGTAAACATCATCCGAATTCAAAATGCTGATGTAGTCCCCTTTTGAAAGGTGGATTCCCCTATTGATGGCAGCATGAGCGCCCTGGTTTTGCTGATAATGGTATTGAATCCGGGAATCCTCTATTTGGTGAATGATATCAGCCGAGTGATCGGTGGATCCATCATCCACGATAATCAACTCGAAATTAATCAAGCTCTGCCCGAGTACGGAGTAGATGGTTTCCCGCAGGTAATCTGCGTGGTTGTAAGCCGGGATGATTACGCTGACAATCGGTGAATTCGGAACATAAGCATAATTTCCGGCCCTTCCCCTGTCCTCCGACAGGGTACGCACCGTTTTATTTTCAGATTGGGAAAATTTCGATCCTGAAAGACCCAAAAAATTGAAAAAACTTCTGATTTGAAACGATTCCATTTCGGAAGAATTGAAGAGAACATGCAGAGATTCCGGCAGATCGGATCCCACGCCCAGAATGCCGATTCCGTGAGAATGAATAAACTCGAAAGAAGGGTATTCCTTTTTTATTTGCTCCCAAAATTTCCAGACACCGAAATCTTTTCCATATTCATGAATATCATGAAATAAAACAACTCCTCCGGAGCTGACCTTTGGAAGCCACCTTTCGAAATCGTGTTTGACCGCATCGTAAGTATGAAGTCCGTCGATATGTAGCAAATCAATTGATTGATCGGCAAAAGCGGTCAACGCATCATCAAAACGCATTTTGAGAAGAATTGAAAAACGATGATACCGTAAGTCATGGAACGATTTCAATTCTTCATACACTTCATTCCCGTAGAAACCCGCATGCGCATCCCCCTCCCAGCTATCCACTGCAAAACACTTGCAATCAAGATTAAGTCTCTGAACGGTCTGACAAAAAGCACAATAGCTGTCGCCCTTGTGCGTACCCAATTCAACCAGTTTTTGCGGACGCAACAACCAAACCAGTGCAGTCGCAAACGGAATATGGCCATGCCAGGTCACAACATTGGTGATCCGTTCAGGAGCCTCCGCGATAAAATCGCGATCAAGAAGGTTTAAAAATGAATTTTCCTTTGGGATCACTGACTAAACCCTGAGCGCCAACAGTCTGTGCAAGAGCCTGTTTCTGAACCATCTGCGAAAGGATGGAATCAACGGAAGGTGAACTTTAGTGCAGATCAGGATGGAATCGTGCCAGCGGTTGCTGTCATCCCGGGCATATTCCGGATTCGGATCCCATTGTGTGGAAACCTCCAGGACTGTTAGCCTGGCGAAACGGGCCAGAGCGCGCATACCATCGGGATAAAACCGCCAGCAATCCACCGGGTACCGATGTTCGAAACCCCCGGCCGGCGCAATGATGCAGCAAAGACCTCCGGTCCGCAACACCCTCATGACCTCCAAAATGGTAATCCAGAAAAATTCAATGTGCTCAAATGCCTGGCCGGATACAAAAACATCCGCGGAACCTGAGGGAATCTCTTTCCAGGAATATGGATTTTGAAGTACAAGATCCACATTCGGACCCGTAGACAAATCCACCCCCTGGTAGATCCAACCCGGAGAATCGAAAATCGGTTTATAAGAACCATTCACATCCATGCTTCCGAGGTCGAGAATACGCAACGGTTCATTCTGTCGGCCTTCCAGATAGGCGTCTCTGAAAGAGAGCATTTTTTCAAAAGAGCTTTGATGCATTTATGCGCTCATCTGCTGACACTGAATATTCGTGTTTAAAATAGATAGAATTCCGCAGGGTATTCGCTCGGGAATGCTTTTGAAAACAATAACATCATGGAGCCAATGACATTGGGAATGTTCTTCAAATGTGCCGTCTGCGATGGCAACAGACAATGTATAATCTCCTTCCTGCAGATTAGGCCATTCCTGAATTTGGAAAGCAATCAAAAACCGTCGCCCTCGTTGAAAAGCAGGGAGATTTTTTTGAATAAAGGAAGAATTGTCCCCCAATATCTGTCTTCCGATATAATCTTTGACAAGAAAGCCTGCGATGGGATTCTGAATGTCGTCATGCGTTTCCATCAGCAGCTTGATCTCGCACGGAAGTCCTGAATAGACAATGCCCTTTTCTTTTCCATTGCAAAGCAATTGAACCCCCTTGATGGAAGCCCGAGAGTTGCCGAACTGCCGGATGCTTTCATCCACACGCACAAAATCGGAAATTTCCGGTTCTTCGGTCTCTTTTGAAGGAATCGATTTTTCCGGAACCTCCCTATTTCCTTCATACATGTATTGGAGATATGATTCTACCACCTGTTTGGGCGGCCCCTCCATATAGATTTTCCCGGATTCGACCCAAATCACCCGAGTGCATAATTCGGTAACAGCTGAAGTATCATGGGATACAAAAACAACCGTACCATCTTTGCAGAAGTTCTTGATCGTAGCCAAACATTTCTGTTGAAAACGGGCATCTCCGACCGCAAGGGCCTCATCAATCACCAAAATTTCAGGATTAACATGGACCGCAATTGCAAAGGCGAGCCGGACATACATGCCGCTTGAATACGTTTTGACCGGTTGATCAATGAAGTCACCGATGGCCGCATACGCAACAATCCGGTCGAAACGCTCGTTGATTTCGTCCCTGCTCAGGCCCAAAATGGCCCCATTCATCAGAACATTTTCACGCCCGGTGAATTCGGGATTGAATCCTGCGCCCAATTCAAGCAGAGCGGCGATTCGCCCCCTGATCTTCAACTCTCCTTCCGTGGGTGTGATAATTCCGCAAATCAGTTGAAGAAGGGTGGATTTTCCGGACCCGTTTGAACCGATGATGCCAAGGGTTTCTCCGTGTCGCAAACTGAAATGGATGCCTCGAACGGACCAGAATTCCCGATAAAACTGTTTGCGTCCCCTCCACAGGGATTGTTTTAGGCGGTCCAGGGGTTTGTTGTAAATGTGATAGCATTTCCCCAGGTTAATTGCTTGTATGGTATCCGTCGGCATCTCGGCTAAAGCACATCAGCAAATGCTTTTTTCAATTTCAGGAATATCCAAAATCCTGAGATAAAAACAAATAAAGATAGAAGCGTCCCTCCCCAAAAGGGAGCCCAGTTCGGAAACTCACCCCATATCATAACACGACGGGAATTTTCAACGAAAACGGCGATGGGATTCACGTCGGTGATAAAACGGAATTTCTCGGGAACCGCACTGGTGGGGTAAAAAATGGGCGTTAAAAAGAAAAGAATAGTGGTCAATACACCGATACTGGCTTCAATATCTCTGATAAACACACCGATCGCAGCCAGCAGGTAGCTGCAGCCCAAGGTAAAAAACAGCCAGGGAGCCCAAACCAGGGGAAGCAGAATCGATGTCCAGTAAAAAGTCCGGTAAACGAAAACCACGCCGATCACCAATACAAAGAGACTGAAGCAGGCATTGATCAAGACACTGACCAAGCGAACTACCGGCAGAATCTCCAGCGGGAAAACCACTTTCTTGACGTAACTCTGGTTGGCAAGGATCAGCCCGGGCGCCGAATTGACCAGTTCCGCGAATATGTTAAATGTGATCAGCCCCATAAACAGTGTCATGGAAAAGGCCGCCCTGCTCTGCTCTGCTGCACCTCCCCATTTAGATCTGAATATCACCGAAAAGACAAAGGTATAGACACACAGCATCAATAGGGGCTGTATAACGGACCAGCCCAAACCTATGAAGGAGCCTTTGTATCTTTGAATGACTTCTCGCCAGGCCAGCTGGACTATCAGATAACGAAAAGACCACAAATGACAAATCGCCTCGAAAGGATTGATGAACCGGTGAATGTCCTGCCCTTTCGGTGTTCTGATTTCATAATTTCTCATTTACATCGACCTTTAGAACGATGCTTGATTTTCAAGCAACGATACTGTATGGTTTCAAGTTCCAATTTGATAATAAATTTCATAAGGAGAATACACAATGAAGCGAATTGCATTTATTTCCATATCACTTTTTGTAATGTACCTGCCGGTTCAGGCAGAAACAAAGGACACTTTCAATATCCTGTATTCAGGCGAGATGCAAGGTCAAATCCGACCGCACATCGCCTGAGGCGGGAAAACTTCGGGCGGTCTGTCGCGAAGAGCCACTGTCATTAAAGATATTCGGAATGAAGGCATTCCGACCCTTGTTGTGGATTGTGGAGGGATCTCCAATTACGGAGATAGTGCACACATGAAAGCTGAGATCGCCTTGCTCGCCATGGATATGATGGATTATACCGCGATCAATGTAGGAACAAAGGAATTGTTGCTGGGGATCGATTTTTTAGTGGAGGAATCACGGAAAGTAGATATTCCTTTCGTTTCTTCTAATTTAGAATCGTCAAATCATCCTGAAATTGTCCATCCCTTTGTGATTGAAAAAGCCGGTCGCATCAAGGTCGGAATTATCGGGGCGCTATCCGATACCGCATTTCAAAGGAACGGCAGTGTAGATGAATTTGCCGTTTCCGACCCGGTCCGTGAGTTAGAGCGTTGGATACCGCACGTCCGAAAAGAGGCCGATTTTGTGGTTTTGTTATCCAGCATGAATTATGCCGATACTCAAAAAATACTGCAAAGCTTGAATCAGAAACCGGATATGATAATTTCCTGTAATCCCTTGGATGAAGATGTGCCTGAACCTGCCCTGGATGAACCGTTTCTGCTGACGGGATCAAAGGGGAAAACTTTGGGGTATGTCCAGGTGTCCTTTGATCGGGCGTCCGGTCGATTCTCCATCAGAAAGAACGAACAGGTCCATCTCGGCCACGATATTCCGGATGATGAAGAAATTCTCAGCAAAATTGATGAAAAAGTGGATGAAGATCGGAAAGATCGGATCAGAAAAAGAGCTGCCAGAATGCACAAAGAGCTCTCGGAAGGGTTAAAGATGACACCCAAAGAATTTATGAGACAAAACAACAAAATTACCACCGGCCGGCCGGGGGTTAGCTTACATCAGGGAGGTTGCAAGTAATGATCAAGGCAATTCAATTTACTATTATTTCATTTTTTCTTATTATCCTTACCGCTTCCATTTCCTGCGCCTCCAAATCGAATGAGAAATTGGAGGAAACCTTGCGCCAGCGGGTAGAATCCTACATGAAAGCATCTATAGAAGGAGACTGGGCCAGCGCCTACCCCTTTTTCGAATCCAGCTACCGAAAAGCTGTTTCAGAAGACCAATTCACGAGCAAACCACGAAAAGTCCGCACCAAAGGGTATACCCTTAAGAGGATAGAAATGGCTCCCGACGGTGAAACTGCGAAGATCGAACTCTCCCTGGACATTTCATTTCAGGGGTATACTTTCAAGGATGCGCCCAAGACGCAGACATGGATATGGGAGAAGGGGAATTGGTACATTAAAATTACTGATAATGCCGCTTCTCCACCACTCCCCAAACGTCAATAGACGCTCTATGGTTTCAGTCTCATTAAATTCGAATTTTTGGGAAAACCGGTTTTTTATATGGGTCACCTGATTTGATTTAAAAAGTTACTGTCAACCCAGGCAGTCGGTCCGGTTTAATGGGGGAATGCATCCGCCACCGTTCGCCAGAGTCGCCCAATAAAAAACCGGAGCAGAATTCCGCAATATTTAACCCTGGGCATCCTCGGCAATACGGTCTCCGATCTTCTGGTCAATGTTGCGCCAGTACTCCAAGGCACGCGCCAGAACCGGCTCGGTCACACCGTTTTTCAAGTGGCCGACCACATTGGATACCAGCCGGTCGCGTTGGGCGTCATCCATAACCTCCCGCACCAGGGTGCCGGGTTGGCCCCAGTCGTCGTCGTCCATGCGGTTGGTATAGGCGGCGCGGATGAACCCACCGTTGGCACTCCAGACGGCCTCTTCGGGATAGCGCTCCGGGTCGGCCTTGGGGCCACCTTTGGAATTCGGCGCATACACCGGATCGGAGACATTCATCATCCGCATCGTCCCCCCTTTGCTATAGCTGTGCACCGGGCTCTTGGGCCGGTTGACGGGGATCTGCTTGTAGTTGACCCCTAAGCGGGCCCGGTGGGCATCGGCATAGGACATCAGGCGTGCCAGCAGCATTTTGTCCGGGCTCGGACCGATCCCGGGCACGAAGCTGTTCGGTTCAAAGGCAGCCTGCTCGATCTCAGCATGAAAATCGCCGGGATTGCGGTTCAGGGTCATCCGGCCGACCTCGTGCAGCGGATAGTCGCCGTGGGGCCAGACCTTGGTGAGATCAAAGGGATTGAACCGATACGTTTTGGCCTCCTCGAAGGGCATGATCTGCACCTTAAGGGTCCAACTGGGGTAATACCCATTCTTGATGGAGTCGAAGAGATCCCGGCGGTGGTAGTCGGCGTCTTCGCCGGCGATTCGGTCGGCTTCCGCATCGGTCAGGAAATCGATGCCCTGATCGGTCTTGAAATGGTATTTGACCCAGAATCGCTCCCCTTCGGCATTGACCCACATGTAGGTGTGGCTCGTGTAGCCGTTCATGTGGCGATAGCTCTTGGGGACCCCGCGATCGCTCATCAGGATGGTCACCTGATGGGCCGATTCAGGCGACAGGGTCCAGAAATCCCATTGCATGTCATGGTCCCGCAGGCCGCAGTCTGCACGGCGCTTCTGGGAGTGGATGAAGTGCTGGAACTTCATGGGATCCCGCACGAAGAACACAGGCGTGTTGTTACCGACCATGTCGTAGTTGCCCTCGTCGGTGTAAAACTTGAGGGCAAAACCCCGCACATCCCGCCAGGTATCCGGGCTGCCGGCCTCGCCGGCCACAGTGGAAAAGCGGGCCAACATATCGGTCTTGGCCCCCGGTTGGAACAAGCCTGCCTTGGTATAGGCGCTGATATCCTGAGTCACCTCGAAGTATCCGAAGGCCCCAGAGCCCTTGGCGTGGGGCTGCCGGTCCGGAATCATCTCCCGGTTGAAGTTGGCCATCTGCTCGAGCAGGTAGTGGTCCTGAAGCAGAATGGGGCCGTCGGGTCCTACGGAGAGCGAAAATTCGTCGCTTGCGACCGGGTTCCCGGCATCATTGGTGGTTGGTTTTCGGTCTTCATTCTTCATAATCAAATTTCTCCTTTTGTTGAGTGGTGGCGATCATCGCCGTTGAGCTCATTCCCTGCCGACCCGAAAGTCTGCCAGGCATCCTCTTCCCCATCTGGAATTGAATTCCGAATGCAAAAAGGGGTGGAGTCTATCTCTAAGCACGTTGACAGTCCTCGCAAAAGCCTTCCAAGTAAACCCGCTTGTCCATTACCCGATATTTTGCCTGAATCTCCGGCGGTATTTCGATGGCATCATATGAGGCATTTTGAAAATCGACGATTTTGCCGCATTTCACACACCGAAAATGATGATGAGGATCGAGGTTGGGATCGAACCGTTTCGGGTCTCCGGAACTTTCAACAACTTTGGCCAGGCCGATTTCCTGAAACGTCAACAGGGTACGGTTCACCGTATCCAAAGAGATATTGCCGTAATAGGTTCGCACCTTTTTGAAAATCGACACCGCGGACGGATGTTCGGAAGATGAAATCAGCTCCCGAAAAATAGCGATCCGCTGGGGGGTAATGCTCAGGCGGTTCTCCCGGCATTTGCTTTCGAAGGCATTCAATGCTTTTTCTTGTTCATCGCTCATAAAAAAACCAGTCGGAATTTGCTTCAAATGAGTTAGCAAAGACGGTGGGCGCGCCTTTATATAATCATGCGGCATCCGGAATTGATAAAGTGGAACTCCTAAATTATATTACTAAATTTATAGTATTCAATCCTATTTGTCAACCGTCACTTCAATAAATTGTTTTCACTCCTGCGGATAACAGAATCTCTATTAAAACCGGCTCTGTAGTGGGACAATGAAACGGTCCCCGAGGTCCGTTGGCTTTGAAAAGAAAATACTTGTGTTTTTCGCCCAACTCGATTAAAAAATCCATAATCCGACGGCAGGAGCCGTTGCAGCGATAAAGAAAAATTTCCCGGCCCGGCCCGGCCCGGCCCGGCCGCTTTTTCTCAGGCGGGCTACCTTGAAATCACCGGTTTTAGGCGGTGGTTTAATACAGAAATCAACCAGCCACGAAGGTTTTCTTTTCATAACGAAAAGAGTCTTGGTGGCTTTTTTTATTTGGATACTTATCTAAAAAAAGTCAGCGGGAAGCAAATTGAAGAAGACCATCTGCATCATAGACGGCCAGGGCGGCGGCATCGGCTCAACCCTGATCAAGTACATCAAAGAAGCATACGGCGAATCGGTGGATCTGATCGCCCTGGGGGTGAACACCATCGCCACGGCCCAAATGCTCAAGGCCGGGGCCAATCGGGGGGCCTCGGGAGAAAACGCCATCTGCCGCACGGCGGCCCTGGCCGATGTCATTGTCGGACCCATCGCCATCTCCTGGGCCAACGCCATGCTCGGGGAGGTTACCCCGCGGGTTGCTGAAGCGGTGACTTCCTGCCCGGCATTGAAAATCCTGTTGCCGCTGTCTCAGGAGAATATCGAGATTGTGGGGGTTCAAAGGGAACCGTTGCCGCACCTGGTCCAGGCGGTTGTGGAAGACAAACTCAAGGAGGTGTTTCAATGTGCGAAGCCAATGCGTACCTGATTAAGGACGACAGGGAAGAACTGGTTATGGAGTCGGTGGATCGGGTGGAACCGGAGGGCGAGAATGCCTGGCTTCTGGTCGGAATTTTCGGGGATCAGAAGATTGTCAAAGGCCGGATTGCCGGCATGAATCTGGTCGACCATAAGATCCTGTTCGAGGAGAACCGGTAGGATGAATTTTCACACATTCACCCACGGCTGATTCTTCGGCTGGGTACATCGCTCTGGTCGTGCCGAGTTCGCCGGTACCAGCGATCTTGCCACCATAGAAGATATTGCCCTAATCTTGTTCGGCCTGGAAATCTTGGATGAAAGCGACTCTCAGCTCGATATGCAGATGCTTGCGTAGTCGAGACGAGCGCGGATGAAAAAGCGGCAGAATTGGATGGGTGATAGACGGTCGACTGGATAATGAAGGGGACGGCATAATCAGGGCAACCCGCCATCCCCTTCTGGAAAGGCTATTGTCTGGTCAATGAAAAGGTGCCTGCACAGCCTCCTTCGGGATCGTGCCAGCTCCCACTCATCAGATTTCCGTTGATCGATCCGGAGAATATCATTCCGTATTCCCCGGTTCCGGAAATCGCATTTCCGTTAAGGGTTCCGGACGCATCTCCTGTCAGTGAATTTCCCGATACATAGACGGTTAGTTCGCCCGAATCCCAACACCAGGCATCTTCGGCTTCATATGTGGTTACAAACGAACCAGAATAGGTGCCGTCATAATCAGCGGATTTGCCAGCCAGAATAATCGTCTTCTGTTCATCGGTATCCTGTCTGCGAACAGTGACCATTCCGTCCTTGTCCAGCACCGTAACGCTCCAACTGACCGCCCCGTCAGAAGTGAGGGTCTTGGTAGAACCGGATGTAGAAGCATTCTCCACAGAAATCTCGATCCGGGTGGTTCCGGTGATTTCAGTTACTTCCGCTGAAACAAGGTATGTAACCGATAATGCATCCTCATCGGTTACAACAGCGGATAAACTTAATGACGGCGAGGGACTCTCATTCAAGATTTTCTCCGCCTCCAGGACTAAATCTGCTATGAATGTGAGATCCACATCTTCGATGCTTTCCGGTTTTTTGCCTTCTGCTGTAACCGTTACACCTGATTCTCCCAATCCTGGTACTTTTATGGCTTCCCCATTTTTCAATTCGGTGCGGTTTTCGATGTGGATGGATTCCGGCACTTTGACCCGAACGGAACCATCAGGGTTTTCTGCAGCGCCGGGAACATTTTTAGCGATAGTATTCAAAATGGCATTGAAAGCGTCTATCAGCTGCCGGGGATCGACTACATCTGAAAAATCACCGGCCGCAACATCTTTCATCATTTTTTTTGCGTCCGGCAGCGGCATCTCCGATTCAGGAACCGAAACCTCTTTGGTATTTTTCGACTGAACTGATACGGTTACATTTTCCGCAAACACATCGAGCGGTTGAGATCCTTTGTGGGTGACATAAAGATCGATCAGGCCCGCCACCGGTTCGGAGGCGCCGGCTGCTTTGGCGATCTTGTCGACACCCTGCCCTCCGGTTGCAGTCGTCGATAGCCCAACGGTGGTTTTGACCGCAACCGCACCGCCTTCGTTTGCGGTATTTTTAATAGTGTTTCTTCTTCTTTCCGTTGCCGTGTCATCCCCTTCAATTGAATTGGCCTGAATGACCGCTTTGCTCAAACGGTTTTTTCTAAAAAAGGATTCCTGTTTAAAATTTCGAAACGTTTCGTCTTTTGGCGTGTCTTCATCCAAGCCCAGTTCGCTGTTAATACGGCGGTGTTCTTTGGAGCCAGGAGAGGTGTTCTGGATCACGTCTTCGGCGATTTTGAATTGTTTTTCATAGCTTTCAAATCCATAATCATACAGTGACTTGATGGTCAGAGCCGCCCCCGCGATGGCAAGGGAGCCGGAGATCAGCAGCCGCGGCTGCCGGTACCGAGCGGTGTGAAGGGACTTCTGCACCACGGAATCCTTGAAAAGGTTTGCTTCCAGTTTCGACAGGTCATAGCTG